>QFOU01000013.1 GCA_003241595.1 Pseudomonas fluorescens | reverse complement strand
CGAGGCGCGCCGAAGAGTGCTCTGGTCCCTGCCCTTCGTAACCGTGCGGCAGCAGCAGCGTGAGGTGGTTCATTTGGCCCCACTTGGTTTCGGCTGCGGAGAGGAATTGGTCGATGACCACTTGCGCGCCGTTGGCGAAGTCTCCGAACTGGCCTTCCCAGATGACCAAGCTGTTGGTGGGGCGGGCGAGTGCGTAGCCATACTCGAAGCCCATGACGGCGTTCTCGGACAGCACCGAGTTATAGAACTGGGCGGTGGCACCGTTGGCGGCGAGCGGTTGCAGGACGTTCCATTTGGATCCATCGGCACCATTCACCAACACGGCATGGCGGTGGGAGAAGGTACCGCGTTGGATATCTTGCCCCGTGATGCGGATGGAGATGCCTTCTTGCAGCAAGGCACCGTAGGCGGCGGTTTCCGCAGCGCCCCAGTTGAGGGGTTTTTCGCCGTGCAGCATGGCGATGCGCTCTTCGATGACCTTGTTCACTTTGTCGTTAATTTGGAAGCCGGAGGGTTGCTTGCTCCAGTTCTCGGTCACGCATTTGAGGGCACCTGCTTCGGCCATGGTTTCGACTTGAGCGTCGGAGGCTTTTTCGCCTTTAGCTTTGGAGGTGATGCCCTTGGAGGCTTTTTCGAAGGCGGCATTCAGCTCGGCGGTGAAGGCTTGCTCGATGGCGGAGAGTTCGCCTTCGCTCATGCCCTGGCCTTTGAGTTGGGCGGCGTAGACTTCGGCCGGAGTGGCGTGTGGGCGAATTTTTTCATACAGCTTCGGTTGGGTGAAAGTCGGGTCATCGCCTTCGTTGTGGCCCCAGCGGCGATAGCCGACGAGGTCGAGGGCGACATCTTTACCGAACTGCTTGCGGTACTCCCATGCGAAGATGGTGGCGGTAAGGCAGGCCTCGATATCATCGGCATTGACGTGCACGATGGGAATGGAGATGTGCTTGAAGATATCGGTGCAGTAGGCGGTGGCGAAGGCATCGACCGGATCGGCGGTGAAGCCCACCTGGTTATTGAGCACGAAGTGCACCGTACCGCCGACATGGTAAGCGGGTACGCCCATGAGGTTATTCACTTCTGCAACAATACCTTGGCCTGCGACGGCGCTATCGCCATGGATGAGCACGGGCAAGACAGTGGTGTAGGCGGTGTCGGACGAGAGATCGGCCTTGGCGCGGGCGACACCGAGGACGCTGGCGTTGACGGCTTCGAGGTGGCTTGGGTTGTAAAGCAATTGCAGCTCGACATCGCCCGATGCGGTGTGCGTGGTGTAGACCTTACCCATGTGGTACTTCACGTCGCCGCTGGAAGGGCCGCCTTCGAGAGTCATCTTATCGGCAAAGGCGGCGAAGAGTTCTTCGAATGGTTTGTGCAGAATGTTGCACAGCACGTTGAGGCGACCGCGGTGGGCCATACCCATGACGATATTCTTTACGCCATCACGCGCGGAGATTTCGGTGAGGATCTTGAGCAGCGGAACGATACCGTCGTTACCTTCCACGCTGAAGCGTTTGGCGCCGACGAATTTGGTGTGGAGGAATTTCTCCATGAAGCCTGCTTGGACAAGACCGGTATAGAGCAGCTTTTGAACGGCGGCATCCGGCTTGGTTTTGGCGGCTTCGTTCTCCCACCAGTTTTGCACCCATTGGCGCTCGGCGGGTGTACGCAAATGTGCGGTTTCGATACCGGTTTTGGCACCGTAGACGGCTTGGTAGTTACCGGCTTCGGCGGCGGTGAGGCCGTAGGTTTCCGGCTTCAGTTCTTCCGGCAGTTGCGGGGCGGATTCGGCCAGCGGGTTGATGTGCGCGGCAAGGTGGCCGCGGGTGCGCCATGCCTCGGCGTACTTGAATTGAGCCAAGGACTTGGAGTTATCCCCCTCTCTGCCTTCTGATGCGCTGCCTGCGGCTTGCCAGCCGAGGAAATAGGCTTTCCATTCGGCATCGACGCTGTTGGGGTCGGCCAGGAATTTTGCGTACATGTCTTCTACAAGGGGAAGGCTGGAACTATCGAACACCGCTACGGCACACATGAGTTGGGGTTACCTCTTTTAGGCTCTCTTATTAAACGTGCGCACCCTACGCCTGTGGCTGGGTGGAAGCAAGCCCCCTGCCCCACGTTTGACACCTTTATGCCAAGGTTTTGATAATGTTTTCGACAAGCGATGCGGGCGATGTGAACTCGTGCGGTGAGGCAAAGGTGTTACGCAGCCATGTGACCTGCCGCTTGGCGTAGTGGCGCGTGCCTTGCGTGACAGTGTGCGCGACCTCGCTCCAGCTGATAAGACCGTCGATGTAATCGAAGATCTCGGGGATACCCAAGCCCTGCATACCGGGCATATCTAGCGTGTAGCCTGCGTCTTTTAACGCGGCGACCTCTTGCAGGACTCCCGCTTGTTCCATCAGCCCCCAGCGGCGGTTGATGCGGGCGTAAAGCTCTTCCCGCTCCGGACTGAGTGCCAAGCGGATGAAATTGTAAGGAGGGGCTTTAGGTGGGATGGCCTGCCACTCGGACAGTGGTTTGCCGGTGTGGGTAAAGACGACCAATGCACGGGTGATACGCTGGGTATCTGACGGGTGCAGTTTGGCGGCGAGGACAGGATCGACCTTCTCCAGCTGTTTGTGGAGTTGTTGAGAAGGAGTTCCGTGGAATTGTTGCTCGACTTCGAGTGGAGTGGCGGGAATCTCGGACAAGCCCTCGATGAGGGTGCGCAGGTAGAGGCCGGTGCCGCCGACAACAATGGGGAGTTTGCCGCGGGCGAGGATATCTTCGATATGGGTGAGAGCGAGTTCGCTCCAGCGGGCGGCCGACATGCGTTCGGCAGGGCTGAGGAACTCGAACAGGTGATGCGGGATATCGCCTTTTTCTTCGTCCGACGGCGCCGCCGTGATGACGGGCATGTGCTGGTACACCTGACGGCTATCGGCGTTGATGATCTCGCCATTCAGGGCCTTGGCCAGCGCGATGGAGGCGCCGGTTTTGCCGGAGGCGGTGGGGCCGAAGAGGGTGAGGACGGTGGGTAGGCTCACGGCTTGAGTTACGGGGCGACCATGGTTTTCATGAACTCGCTGTTGGGATCGACCACCATGATGGTGTTGCTGCCCGTGAACGAGGCTTTGTAGGCTTCCAGGCTTTTTGTGAGCTTGTAGAAGCCGGGGTCGCGGTTGAAGGCGCTACCGGTAATACGGATGGCTTCGGCTTCGCCTTCCCCCCAGATCTTTTGCGAATCGCGGTTGGCTTCGGCCAGCAGCACGGTGCGGGTGCGCTCGGCTTCGGCGCGGACCTTTTGCGCCTCTTCCTCACCTTCGGCGCGGGCTTGGGCGGCTTCCTTCTGCCGCTCGGCACGCATGCGGCGGAAGACGGCTTCGCTGTTTTCTTGGGGCAAGTCGGCGCGTTTGAGGCGGACATCGACGATACGGATACCCATGGGGGCGGCTTGCTCGGCAGACTGCCCGAGGATCGCGGCCATAACATCGAGGCGTTTTTCTCCCACGAGATCGGCCAGTTTGACTTGGGCGACTTCTTCTCGGATGTTGGAGTTCACGATGGTATCGAGGCGCTGGACGGCTACGGGAATGCTGCGCACGTTGCGGTAGAAGAGACCGGCATCGACGATCTGCCAGCGGGTGAAGCTATCGACGAGGATGCGTTCCTTATCCAGCGTTTGGACTTCTTCGGATGGGCTTTCGTTATTGAGGAGGCGTTTATCGAAATAAACCACTTGATGGTAGAACGGCACTTTGATGTGGAGGCCCGGTTCGTCGACCAGACGGACGACCTTACCCAAGGCAACGATCATGGCTTGCTCTTGCTGGCGGACAGTAAAGACGCTGCTGAACAGCATGATGAGCAATACGAGACCGGCGACAGCGGTGACGATGAGGTTTTGCGGATTCATGGTCATATCTCCTTACTGTTGCGGGCCTGCGGCGGGAGCGACCGCAGCATTAGGTTTGAGCATGCGGTCGAGCGGCAGGAAGGGCAGTACGCCGTTGGCACTGCGGCTGGTGGTGACCACTTTTTGAGTATTGCTCATGACGTCTTGCATCGTCTCGTAATAGAGGCGGTCGCGCGTGACGGCGGGGGCTTGTTGATAGGCGTTGACCTGGGCATTGAAGCGCTGGGCCGCACCGGTGGCTTCGGCCACCTTGGCGGACTTATAACCTTCGGCCTGTTCCAGCATTTTGGCAGCTTCACCACGAGCCAACGGCACGATCTGGTTGGCATAGCCGCGAGCCTCGTTGATGAGGCGCTGTTTGTCGGCGTTAGCCGCCTGCACATCGCGGAAGGCTTCGATCACCTCGGACGGCGGATTGACGCGCTGAAGCGAGACATTAACGATAGCGATACCCATTTTATAGGAATTGAGGACGCGTTGCATTTGCGCGCGGGCCTCGTGCTGGATGGCGGCCTTGTTGCTGGTGAGGGCGTCATCGATCGGGTGGCGGCCGATGGTTTCGCGCATCACGCTTTCGGCGACATCGACCAGCGTACCGGCGGGATCGGCGACGTTAAAGAGGAAGGCGGACGGGTTGGCGATCTTCCAGTTCACGGTAAAATCGAGATCCACGATGTTCTGGTCGCCGGTGAGCATCAGACTTTCGGCGGCGACATCGATGGGTTCCATGCGACCTTCGCCGCTGCGGAAGCCAATCTCGAGCTGGTTGACGCGTGTAACCGGAAGCTTGGTGACCTTTTCGATCGGCCATGGCAGGCGGTAGTTAAGACCGGAATCGCTGGTTTTCACGTAGGCGCCGAAGCGGGTGACGACCCCCTGCTCTTCTGGTGCGACAATATAAAGACCGCTGGCGAGCCAGAGCATGAGGAAGCCGAGGCCCCACCATTCGAAGCCCACGCCCATAGGGCCGGTGCCGGAGCCATTGCCACCATTATTACCGTTGCGCCAAAAGCCACGGAGCTTTTCGGCCATTTGATTCACGACATCTTCAAGATCGGGTTGCGAGGACGGAGTTGTATCGCGGCCTGCATAGGGGCGTTGAGGTTCGGCTTTGGGCTTGGGCGCCTTGTGCGGATTGGGTTTACCCCATGGGCCTTGGCCGTTATCCCATGCGAATACATTACCAGAGAAAAATTTGCTCGATTTCATGGGTTTTAGAATACGAAAATATGATGAAAGGTCAAGGAAACGCGGCCAAGCGCAAGGCCTTGCCTGCCCTTTATGCAGGCGCTGTGGCCTTGCAGCGACGCTGTTATTCGATGACGATCTTCACGGGGCCGGTAGATTCGGCTTTGGGGGCAGTGACCTTTTCCCAAACCTTATCGGCCAATGTGCGGTAGATGATGGCAGCAGGGCTTTCGGGTTCGGCGATGACGAGTGGTTGGCCGTTGTCGGAGCGCTCGCGGATGGCGAGTTCTAACGGCACTTCGGCGAGGAGGTCGTAGTGCAATTCTTCCGCCATGGCGCGGGCACCGTGGGCCCCGAAGATGGGGGTTTGGTGGCCGCAATTGGGGCAGCAGAAGACCGACATGTTCTCCACCACGCCCAGAATATCGACGTTCACTTTACGGAACATTTCGAGGCCTTTGCGGGCGTCGATCAGGGCGATGTCTTGCGGCGTACTCACGATGACCGCGCCGCTGAGTGCGACCTGCTGGGTGATGGTGAGTTGGGTATCGCCGGTGCCGGGGGGCATGTCGAGGACGAGGATATCCAGCGGTGATTTTTCACTCCCCCAGCGCACCTGTTTGAGCATTTGCATAAGCGCGCTTTGCACCATGGGGCCGCGCCAGACGGTGGGGGTGGTTTCATCGACCAAAAAGCCCATGGACATGAGGCTGATGCCGTGGGTGACGACGGGTTCGATCCATTGGCCGTCGGACTCCGGCTTGGCATCCTTCACGCCCAGCATGCGGGGTTGGGAGGGGCCGTAGATATCGGCATCCAGCATACCTACGCGCAGGCCCTTGAGGCCAAGGGCGACCGCGAGGTTCATGGCCGTAGTGCTTTTGCCCACGCCACCCTTGCCAGATGCGACCGCGATGATGTGTTTGATGTTGGGAATGGAATTCGACATGAAAAATAGGCCGTCGTTAGTTAGATCTTTTGGACTTTGATCGTCTTGTTCGGGACGTTCATTTTAAAAGTTGTGCCGCCTTTGGTGGGCAGGAATTCGATACCTTGGGCGATATCGCGGTTGCAGAATTCGGCGATCCAAAGCTCCGTCCAGCGGTCCTTCACGGTGCCCGGATGTATGGTGATGGTGGTGTTTCGAATGTTCGGTTCTTCGCGGCACTGGGGCATCATTTGATTGGCGGATAAGGCGAGGCTGTGAAGGATATCGGCCTGGAGCTTGCCATCGGCCAGCGTATCCCCGGGGGCGAGGGCATTGATGGCCACGCCACCCGAGACGACCTTGAACTCGGCTGTGCGGGTGGAGGGCGTGCCGCAGACATCGGCGACATAACGCACAACCCAGTGGCCTTCGGTCAGTTTATCCTGCGCGACGAATACCGGTTGTTGCTGGATGACGAGTGCCGTGGCCTTTTTGATGAAGGCGGCTTGGCACTTTTCCTTCAGGTTGCGTTGCTGTTGGTTGAAGATGGCTTGTACCTTGGGGTTTTGGTAGGCCGTGAATTCCTCGACCGAGGCATAGCGGCCACCGGTTTGGGCATAGGTATGGCTAGCGAATGCCAGCAGCAGGAGACCTGCGAGGAGGATGCGCGCCATACCTATGTGACTCCCCTTCTCTCTTTAAGCGACCTTGGCTTCGATGGTTTGCTCGCCACGTTTGGCGGTCCAGCCATCGGCGTCTTCATCGATATAGAGGGCCATTTCCGGGAAGTCTTCGCTCAAAACACGGCCCATGGCTTGCGCGATGGGGCGCAGGGTGGGGTGCACGGTTTTTTGCGCGCGGAGCTCAGCCACATACACCATCTGCGGCAGCGAGTAGGCCAATTGGCAGAGCACGGAGGTGCCCATGGGGTAGAGATACTGGTTTTTCAGTGCAGTGGGTTCGAGGCTTTCCGGCAGGTCTTCGATGGCTTCCAGCAGGCGGATGACTTCCGCTTCGAAGGCGGTGTAGGCGTCTGCGGAAATCAGGCTTTGGATCTGCTGGATGTACCAGGGGTAGATGCCGAAGGAGCCGTCGATCAGCGGCACTTGGCAGATGCCGTTGCGGTGGCGCTGGAGGTCGCGGTAGCTGCCGAAATCGAGCAGGAACTGCAGGTTGTAGTTGCCGTAGGCGGCCAAGCGGCGGTTGAGGTTGGCACCTTCCGGGCGAGTGTTGAGGGCTGCGGATTCGAAGTCGGTGAGGCCGGCGACGTCGAGTTCGGTTTTGTTGACGACCATGCCGCCTTCTTCCAACTCGTCGAGGTCTTCTTCCATAATGCGTTCTTCATCCAGCAGGTTTTGCACGCTGACGAAGTTGTCGCGCTCGGATTGCGCGGCGTAGTAGGCGCTGCGGGCGGCGTAGCGACCCTCGTTCGACATTTCTTCGCCGGTGAAGCTGTTGGGGTATTTGGCGTAGAGTTGCTTGAAGAGGGTTTGAGCCAGCTCTTGGATCTCGGGGAGCGGGTGGTTCTTCATGGCCATCAGCTTTTCACGCGCCTGGCGGAGGTTGGTGGTCCAGCTAAAGAGCGTGGTGCAGCCGACGGGGAGGAAGCCGCGCATGATATCGAACGCGCGGGCGTTGATGGCGTTCTGCCAGATCTTTTCGCTCTTGTACTCGGTATCGCTAAACGGGTGGCGCTGGGCGAGAGCTTCCTTCACCAGCGGCATGGTGCTGTTGTAGAGGGACATCCAGCCATCCAGAATGGCTTGGCTGGCGGCGTTGTTGTAGGGGTCGTACATCGGCTGCTGGGCGAAGTCGAGGTAGCGGGTGCTGGCTTCCTGGCCGGAGTAGAGCGCGTTGTCTTGAATCGCTTTGGCGGCGAGCATGGAGTAGTTTTCCATGAAGATGGTGGTGACGCCGCAGTCTCCGATGCTGGCGTGGCCGTAGCCGACATAGTACTGGCTCATGAACTTGCCGCTGCCGGCTGATTTTACCTTCTCGAGGTGGTCTACCACGCTGGCGGGGCTGCGGCTGTAGAGAGCCTGCAGCATGGCGCCGTCTTCGGGGTGGATGTCGTCGTAGACGAAAATTTGCGGTTGTTTGGCCGTGTTTGCGGTGCTCATGAAAGTATACTCCCCTTTGCGGGCACACTAACCTATGCTAGAAACTCTTCCTATATGAAGTGCCTAAAAACCAAACAGTCGGCGCTGAAATTCAGACGAACAACCAACGGACTACCCGCTTACCATGGCTAAAATCGACCCGATCTCCGGATTCCCTGAGTATTTGCCCGCCCAACAGCTGGCGTTTGACGATATTACCGGCAAGATCGCGCATATTTATAAGAGCTTTGGGTATGTTCCGCTGGAAACCGCGGCTGTGGAGCGCATCGACACCCTGGTGAGCAAGGGCGTGGACAGCAAAGAGGTTTATGCTTTGCGTCGCCTCAATGCGGCGGATGGCGATGATGGCAGCAAGGAATTGGCGCTGCGGTTTGACCTGACCGTGCCATTGGCGCGGTATGTAGCACAAAATTATTCCAGCTTGGTGTTCCCGTTCCGCCGGTATCAGGTTCAGCCGGTATGGCGGGGCGAGCGTCCGCAATATGGGCGGTATCGTCAATTCCACCAGTTTGATTTGGATGTGATCGGCGATGGGGCTTTGCCGATTGAGGCGGATGCCGAGGTGATTGCGGCGGCGCATAGTGCTTTGATGGCGGTGCTGCCGACTGGGGCTGAGTTTACAATGCGGGTGAATAACCGGAAATTGCTGCTGGGTTTGGTTGAAGGTGCGGGCTTTAGTGCGGGTGATGAAGTTTATAAGGCGGTCAAGGTCATCGATGACCTTGAGAAAGTAAGTGCTGAGGAAGCGCGTTCTAAATTGGTGGCTATCAATGGTGGCGCACAAGTGGATGAGCTTTTGGCGACCTTGAAGGCTGGAAAAGTTGATGGCTTGACCGGCTTAAATGCGACCGCCGCTGAAGGCGCTGAAGAGTTGAAAACCGTGATGACGACCGTGCGCGCTTTGACGGGGAATGCAGCGAATATCGTTATTGATATGACCATTGCACGGGGTTTGGATTACTACACCGGCACCGTGCTGGAGACCAAGTTGCATGCGGCACCGGAGTTGGGTTCGATTTGCAGTGGGGGACGTTATGACAACCTGACCGCCAGCCTTGCCGACCGCAATTTGCCGGGTGTGGGTTTGAGCATTGGCATTTCCCGACTTTCCGCATGGTTGATGCAGCAGCCGCCTTACAGCACGTTGGGTGCAACCACTGCCAAGGTGATTGTAACCGGCCCTGCGGCGGCGAGCCTGTGCCAGACGCTGCGCGCTGAGGGAATCCCCTGCGAATTGGCGCTGGGTGACAAAAGTGCGGGCCAGCACTTTATGAATGCGCAAAAGCGTGGGATCGCGTACGGCATTGTGGCTGAAAATATCGAGAAAGCCGTGGTACGCACCTTTGCCGACCGCAGCCAGACCGAGTTGGATACCCATGCGTTAGTGCCTTATTTGCAAACGCTTTTGGATCTTTAAGGCCTTCAGCCAACCGAAGCGGCTGTACACAAAAAAAGCGGAGCGCCCCCTTGTCGGGGCGCCTTTCTTACGATAACCTTACATCTTCAATTCCGCGTATCTGGCATTGGACATCATACTTTTTTCGGGCGCTTGTGCCCGACAACCTCGGGGAACTGCTATGAAAATACTTGTTCTTGTAAGCGTCGCCCTCTCGGCCGGCGTTGTTCCCTCACTTCCCTTCGCTGCGGCGGCCATTCAGGCTGAACGCAGTGAAGCGCAAGGCGCTCCGCTGGCGGTAGAGCGTCCTGCAACCGTTCCTCAGGCGAAGGTTCTGTGGATGAAAGGTCCACGGCACATGACGCCGCCTGGCGAACCCCACGTCCGCACCATATCCGAAAGCGAAGCCATTCAGCTTATGCAACGGATGCGGCCCGACGAGGGCATTTAATGACCCACTCAATCTGTCGTGCAGCTTGATGATCATCTGCTTTTAAAATATGAGGCTCCCGTATTACGGGAGCCTTTTTTTCATTATTATTCTGACGAGATCTTACCGCGACCGGCCTTGATGGTGGCGCGGGTCTTCTTTGCCGAAAGACGGCGTTCTCCGCTGGCACGGGTGGGTTTGGTGGCGCGGCGTTTGCGCGGGATGTGCCGGGCTTTCTCGATAAGTGATTCGAGGCGCTGGAGGGCGTCCGCCTTGTTCTGTTCCTGACTTTTATAGCGCTTGGCGACGATGATGATGTCGCCTTCTTTTGTTGCTGAGGCGAGAAGTTTTTGAGTCGCGTGCTCGGGCAGGTTAAGTGCGGCGACATTGACGCGCAGTTGCGCAGCCGTGGCCACCTTATTGACATGCTGCCCGCCGGGGCCTCCGGCAGTGAAAAATTTCCATTCGAGGGCCGCGGGATTCATGCGTGTATTTAAGCAGATTTGGCCGTGGCTGTTAAGTATGAAGCGATGCGGCGCTAGTACACCAAGCTGGGCGCTAACTTTTGATATGATTGATTATTCTTTGAATAGTTGAGCTCATTTTGCTTTGAAGCGAAACGTCGGATGTTCTATCAACTGTTGTAAACACAAACGACACACCACCAAGAACAAAAAACGATGCGTTACCAGTTCTTCTTTTTATTGGTCTGCGGACTTATGGCGAATACGTCTGCGCGGGCAGCCTCCAACACCTACTCGGAAGAGCTTGAACTGCTGGCGGCAGGACACAGCAACCAAGCTTACTCTTTGTTACGCCCGAAGCTTATGGGCAGCGCCGGCAACCCTGAATTTGATACCGCCTTCGGTATGGCGGCGTTGGACAGCGGCGCGACCGCAGAGGCGATTGCCGCACTTGAACGCGTGCTGGCAGTACAACCTTCCAACCTGCCCGTGCGTACCGAGCTTGCGCGCGCTTATGAAAAGATCGGCGATGTGGCTGCCGCGAACCGTGAATTGCAAACCGTGGCGCAGCACCCTGAAACCCCTGCGGATGTGCGCAAAAACCTGAGTCGTTACGCCTCTGTTTTAGATGAGACTCTGGGCGGTGGACCTACCGTTATCAAAGCCACCATCACCGCGACCACCGGATACGACAGCAATATCAACACCGCGACAAACAGCTCTTATATTACGGTTCCGGCGCTGGCCTCCCTTGGCCCTGCCCGCATTGATGGCGGCTCGCAGGCTCAGGATAGTTTCTATGCCGAAGCCGGTGCCAACCTGTTTATGCGCAAGCCCATTACCATGAGCAAAGCCGTATTTGCCAACGTAGGCGTGAACCAGAAAACCCCGTTTGAAACGAGCGATTACGAGCAAACCGTATTAACCGCAGAAGGCGGGATGCAATTCACATCCCCGGAACACGGCCGCACGAACGTGAGTTTGGGCGCCCAGCAATTCTGGTTTGGTGGTGACGATTACAGCCGCACGCTTTCAGCCAATATCAACTGGCTAAAACCACTGGATGCGACCAGCAACCTGACCGTTTACGGCACGCTGGGGCATATTGATTACGCCCAAAACAGCGACAACAACGCCGTGCGCGGCATCGCCGGGATCACACTTGATAACCGTTGGAACACGGCGCTGTCTCCTTATGTATTTGGGGGTGTTTACGGCGGCATGGAAGATGCCAGCAAGACCGACTACATGAGCTACATGCTGGCCGGTGCGATGGCGGGTATTGAGGTATTCCCGTGGGAAGCAACATCGGTATTTGCCGACCTGCGGTATGAACTGCGCGATTACGACGGCGAATATCCGCTCTTCATGGCCGCGCGCAAGGACGAACAATGGGATGTCACGCTGGGCATGAACCATGCCCTGACGCCAAACCTGATGTTGCGCCCGACCTTTGCTTACAGACGAACGACCAGCAACATCGGGTTCTATGACTACTCCCGCTGGCTGGCCAATATTGGTGTGAGGTATGTATTCTAATGAAAAACTATATTGTTTTAAGTGCATGTGTATTGGCTGCCGGACATGCGGAGGCCAGCCCGCTCTCGCATATTTTTGGCAAGGAGCAACCTGCGGTAGGTACGCCATTGCAAGTGGAAGGCCCTTTGCTACAGGTGCAAACCGAAGGTGGGACCACCCTCTCCTTCCAACACGGCAGCAGTTTTGAAGTGAAGGATGACGGCGCCGTTGACCTGAAGAAAGGCAACCTACGCGTGGGGCCTGCGGGTGGCGACACTCTCAAGCTTGCCCTGCCAAATGGTGAAGCGGAAATTGAACCTCTTTCGGCTGTAACGATTACTGTTGATAAAGGCAAAGCCAGTGGGCGTGTTTATCAAGGGAGTATGAATGTTATGGGCCGTACGTTTACGAGTGGAGAAGGTTTTGAGGTAACGGCAAAAGGTGCGCACGCGACGTTTACGCCGCAGCCCGCGCAAGCCCCTGCCCTGAACAGCCAACCCATGCCAGCCGACGAAGGTAAGGTTGTTGTTGCCGTGACCGATAAGACCGAGTTGAAGCGTTGGGTTCCGGTCTACTCCATGGCCGGTGAAGATGGGCCGAACAAACCAAATGAAATGCCACAACCGACAGATCCGACACCCGAAACGCCGCAGCCGGAAATTCCGCCCGTAACAACGCCGCAGCCCGAAGTACCCGGCACCCAGCCTAACCCCGATACTCCGGAAGTACCTGTAACACCACCGGATGAAACGCCGGAAGTTCCGACCACTCCTCCGGATACACCGGAGATTCCACAACAGGTTAAGCGCGATATTGAAAACGCTTCCATTGCCTTTAGTGGAACTGATGTAAGCGAAGGGCTAGAGGTACGCTCTGGCCAGATGACCCTTGGTGCTTATGTGGATGAGAATGGCACCCTGAACATGGACTCTGTGGAAAGCAGTGTAGCGGGGTTGGATCCGGTGCGTTTGTTCAAGGGTACTGCCGAGGTTAGAGATGTGCAGCAGATTGGCAATACAGCGGGTTTAGGCCGCTGGGTGGGAGGACACCTCGTTGCGGTGAAGAATGGTATGGCAACTGATATTGCCAACCACGTTGTACGCGGTGAGGGTGAAGAGGCTGTGACCATTCCGAATTCAGTTCACTTTGTATGGGGTGAGCGCGCGACACAGCTGCCGACCAGCGGACGCGTAGAATATGCGCTGCACTCGGCCACACAGCCGACCTACTCTGTGCGCGATGGCAGTGCGGTGCCGGAGAGTACCGGCAATGTATTCAATGGCACTTTGGCGGTGGATTTCCGCCGGACCTATAGCGGAAATGCCGGAACCTATCACTTAAATGGAGCCGTAACCGCGGCTGGTGAAAATCAGGTTTATACGATGGCAACTGGCGCCGGTGGAGTGGGATTCAAGGAAACGCAACTGAGTAATCTGGGCGGATTGAACGTGACCTCGGGAGCGGATGCCATTGCGTGCCCCGGCGGCACGTGCAGCGGCACCGTGAACATGCTGGGCTTTGGCACCGGCATGACGCAGGCCGGTGTGGCATATAGCATAAACCCCACCGGAAACGTTGGCATGGATGGGGCTGCTTTGTTTGTAGCGAACCCGTAATTATGGTTTGATGGCGGCATGAATTTGCTTGTCGCCCTCCTTCACTTTTTAAAAAGCGGCGCTCTTGCCGGTATTACGCTCATGTGTGTTGCCGTGATTGCCATGATGATGGCGAACGGGCCTTGGGCGGATACTTATATTGCGATTCAGAATGTGCCGATGTTTGGGCATACGCTCACCTACTGGGTGAATGATGCTCTCATGGCGCTGTTCTTCCTGCTTGTTGGTTTGGAGATCAAGCGCGAGGTGATTGCGGGGCAGCTTGCCACGTGGCGAGAACGGTTGTTGCCAGGCATTACGGCACTGGGAGGGATGATCATTCCGGCGGGCATTTATGCGGCGTTCAACTTTTATTCTCCCGAGACCTTGCGGGGATGGGCAATTCCCGCAGCGACGGACATTGCGTTTGCGTTGGGCGTATTGATGTTGTTTGGAAGTCGCGTGCCGATCTCTCTCAAGGTATTTTTGACCGCGCTTGCGATCCTGGATGATCTGGGTGCCATCTTGCTGATCGCCGCCTTCTATACCGAAGGACTGAATCTCATTCCGTTGGCGCTGGCGGCGGTGGTGACGGGGGCATTGGTGGTGTTGAATCGCGGTGGCGTGAGGGCGCTGTGGCCTTATTTGGTGAGTGGGGTGGTGCTGTGGCTGTGCGTGTACCAATCCGGGCTACATGCGACGCTGGCGGGGGTGATTCTGGCCATGACCATACCGATGCCGCTGGTACGACAAAATACATCCTCGCATGATGCTGCGCGACGGGCGGAGTATGATTTGGCCGAGCCCGAGCCACAGGGGCCGTTAATGGTGTTGGAGCACAAGTTGCAGCCATTGGTGGCATTCGCTGTACTGCCAATTTTCGGCTTTTTGAATGCGGGGGTGAATGTGGCGGGACTGGGCTTGAATGACTTTAATAATCCGGTGACGTTGGGAATCTTCTTTGGGCTGTTTGTGGGTAAGCAAATCGGGGTGGGGGCAGCGTTGTTCATCGCCATCAGATGGTTGAACGCGCCCAAGCCGGTGAGCGCGACTATACCACAGATTTATGCCACCACCGTGCTGTGCGGCATTGGGTTTACGATGAGCATGTTCATCGGCAACCTTGCATTTACGGATGCCTTGTATGTGCAGGAGATGAAGTTGGGGATTCTTTCGGCCTCGCTACTTTCCGCCGTGGTGGGGGGTGTGATTTTGGGAATGACGGGGAAGAATCGGCGTACCCGTACGCGTGGGATTGGCGATATTTAGGTTAAGAGCAAGGGGGCATATTGGCCCCCTTCTCTATTAAGTTTTCGAACCCCGCGCGTCGCTCCCATGAGGCGGAGTTCTTATTGCTTAAACGGATGTGGGATAACTTTCCCTGCGGTGGGATATAAAAAAGGAGCCTTGCGGCTCCCTTTGCTTCACTAGCGCTTGGCCAGCGGGGTTACATCGCGGCGGGTGGGGCCGGTGTAGAGCTGGCGGGGGCGACCGATCTTCTGATCGGGTTCGCCGATCATTTCCATCCAGTGGCTGATCCAGCCCACGGTACGTGCGAGTGCGAACAAGCAGGTGAACATAGGGGTGGGGATGCCGATGGCGCGCAGGATGATGCCCGAGTAGAAGTCTACGTTGGGGTAGAGTTTGCGCTCGATGAAGTAGGGATCCTTCAGGGCCACTTCTTCCAGCTTCAGGGCGATCTCGAGGTGCGGGTCCTTCACGTTCAGTTCTTTCAGAACTTCGTGGCAGGTTTCGCGCATCAGTTGGGCGCGGGGGTCGAAGTTTTTGTAAACACGGTGACCGAAGCCCATCAGCTTGGTGTCGGACATCTTATCCTTAACCTGAGCGATGAAGGCGTCGACGTTCTTCACGTCACCGATTTCCTTCAGCATTTTCAGAACGGCTTCGTTGGCACCCCCGTGCAGCGGGCCCCAGAGAGTGGCGACACCGGCAGCGATACAGGCGAACGGGTTAGCGCCCGAGGAACCGGCCAAGCGGACGGTGCTGGTGCTGGCGTTCTGCTCGTGGTCGGCGTGCAGGGTGAAGATGCGGTCCATGGCGCGTTCAACGACCGGATTCACTTCGTAATCCTTAGTGGGAACGGCGAACATCATGCGCAGGAAGTTACCGGAGTAGCTCAGGTTGTTATCCGGGTACATGAACGGTTGGCCCACGCTGTATTTGTAGGCCATGGCGACGAGGGTCGGCATTTTGGCGATCAGGCGGTAGGCCGTGATCTCGCGGTGGCGCGGGTTATGGATATCGGTGCTATCGTGGTAGAAGCTGGCCAGTGCGCCGGTGACACCGCAGAGGATGGACATCGGGTGGGCGTCCGGGCGGAAACCATGGAAGAAGGTGGCCACTTGCTCGTGCACCATGGTGTGATCCATGACGGTGTCTTCGAACTTTTCCAGTTCGGCGCGTGCGGGGAGTTCTCCGAACAGCAGCAGGTAGCAGACTTCGAGGTAGGAGGCTTTTTCGGCCAGTTGTTCGATGGGGTAGCCACGATAGAGCAGCTCGCCCTTATCGCCATCGATATAGGTGATACCGGATTGGCAGGCGGCGGTGGACATGAAGCCGGGATCGTAAGTGAACAGGCCTTCGTTTTTGTACAGAGCGCGGACATCGGCCACGTTGGGGCCTACAGTGCCCTTGAGCAGCGGCAAAGTAACGGTGACAGAGTTGTCTCCGCCCGATGTGGCGGTGTTATTACCGCTGGCTTGGCCTGCTGGTTTGTTAAGTTTGACGACGTTGGCCATATTGATTTACCTCGTTTTTTCTTATTGCCGCTGAATGCGAACGAATTGGAAGCACTTTACGCTGCGGTGCAACATGGGTCAAGGCGCGGATTTCTCGGATTGCACACCGGTGCGGCTTTTGGGCACTTACAATAGAGCCATGTATTCCTATATTGGTGCGGAAGTATTGATCGTTTCCTCTCACATGGAGCCTAGAGCCATGCGTTTGCACTACCTACTTGGCCTTATCTGCCCAGTTACCATTGGTATTTTGGGGCTTGCCATTAATACCAACCTCCTGACCAAGAGCATCTTTAGCTCTCCGCTACCGCCTTTGGTCGTCTTGTTGGCGAGCTCGGGTTCTGCCGCCCTCAACTTCTTCATTCTGCGTGACAATGATGTTTCTGCGAAGTGGTGCGCCTTTTTGGCGCTGAGCGGACAGTGCGTAACTGTTCTCTTGATTATGCCGGCGACGCCTCTTGCCGTTCATTTCTTGGGGTACGAGAGGATATTCTGGCAGGCGATCGACTGGCTTTACTATGCCCTGGCGGGCCTCGGAATTGCCTTTTTCGGCCATTGCTTGCTGACGGTGTTGGCGATTCGTTCGCATGCGAAGTCCATCTCCCTAGCGCGCTGATATCGATAGCTTTTAAGGCGGCGCTTCGGCGCCGTTTTTTGTTGTTGAATATTATTTGAATTATCTTGTTTTTATTGATAGAGAGTGGATGTAAATGCCTCTTATATGGATCGGATATCTCCATGGGTCATCGCAATCTCTATACTTTCCTTGCTGTTTCCGCTGGCTGCGTTTTGGTCGGGATGCAGATCGCTTCATTTTATGCACCCTATGTGCGACCGTCGCTTGCGGCTCTCCTTTTGATCGGGCTCGCCGTGTTTCTTATCTTCAAGATATTCGAGCTGGAGAAGCGGCGACCCGTGCTGGTGGCACGCGGCATTCTGGCCGCGGCTGTGCTGAAATCCGCAATTCTCGGCTACATGACCTACCGCATGACGACGTACCAGATCGTTCCGTGGCACCACGTTGAAATCGGCCTAAGCCTGACCCTCGCATCGACGATCATGGCCTTGTTTTTCATCGCCGCCTACTTCTGGACGGGATCGACAACGACCCGCGAGCGATTTAACCCGACCTGACGGGGTGAACTTTTTTTCGAATACTGCGAAAGGCGGCCCATGTGGCCGCCTTTTTGTTGTTTACGGGCTTATTGCTGCTGGAGGACGCCCATGGTTTTGAAGTGGGCAAGCATCATGGGATTGATGTTGAAGCGTTTAGGCAGTTTGAGGGTGGCGGGGCCGCGCACGCTTTGCACCACCATACGCACCGTGGTTTGGCCGGTACCGGCTTTGGAGAGTACGGATTTTACCTGATTCATAATATACGTATCGGCGATATGGATGACCAGCTCGGTACGGTTACCGAGAACTTCTTCCATGGTTTTAATGCTCTCGGCATTGATACGCAGGCGCTCGCCATCCTGCTGCACCTTGATGGCCATAACGAGGGGCTGGTTGGACTCCAGCAGGTTTTGGCAGGCGGCGTAAGCTTCGGGGAAGAAGGCGACTTCGATCGCACCGGTGGAGTCGGACAGGGTGATAACGCCCATGCGGTCACCCTTTTTGGTCTTCACTTCGCGGATGCCACTGACGAGACCCGCAACGCGGCAGGCACCGCCGCCTTCGGAGGCAAAGGTTTCGATCTCGGCGGCGTGCTTGAGGCTGGCAATTTTAGAGAGTTCTTCCGTGAAGGCATCCAGCGGGTGGGCGGAGACGTAGAAGCCCACGGCCTCGGCCTCGTGCTGCAATTTGGTGAGATAATCCCAAGTTTCGGCACGCTTGCAACCGGCCATAAAGGCGGCGGCATCGACCGTGGCAGGCCCACCGCCCCCAAAGAGGCTGCCTTGGCCGCTAACGCGGGCCTCCTGACACGCTGAACCGTAGGCCAGCAAAGCTTCGATATTGGTAAAGAGCCAGTCGCGGCGGCCATCGAGCGAATCGAGCGCACCGGCTTTAATCAGCACTTCCAACTGACGTTTATTGATGACAGAGGGTTCGAGGCGACTGAGGAAATCCCATACCGATTTAAACTTGCCGTTCTTTTCGCGCTCGGCGACCAGAAGTTTCATCGCTTCTTCCCCTGCCCCCTTGAGCGCGGCAAGCGCGTGGCGCACGGCGGGACCTTGGAAGGCATCCGGTTTTTCAGGGTTGGCGGGCACTTTCTCGACGGAGAACATGACCTGGCTGTAGTTCACATCCGGCGGCAGCAAGATGGTACCGAGCTTGAAAAGCTCCAGCTTATAGCGTTGGAGTTTTTCATGGTTGCCGCGGTCGTAGGTCATGGTGGCGGCCATGAATTCGTGCGGGTAGTTAGCCTTGAGGAAGCCGGTTTGGAACGAGATGAGCGCGTAGGCGATGGTGTGCGCCTTGTTGAAGCCATAGCCCGAGAACTTGTCCATCAGGTCGAAGATATAGTTGGCTTGCTCGGCGGGGACGTTGTGCAGGGTGGCGGCGCCTTCGACGAATTTGGCGCGTTCCTTCGCCATTTCCTCGGGTTTCTTTTTACCCATCGCGCGGCGGAGCATGTCGGCTCCACCGAGGGTATAGCCGGCCATATCCCGTGCCATTTGCATAATTTGCTCCTGGTACACCGGTACGCCGTAGGTGACTTCCAGCGCGGGTTTGAGGATCTCGTGCGGATATTCGGCTTCCGCACGGCCCAGCTTGCGGTTGACATAATCGTCCACCATCCCCGTACCCAACGGGCCCGGGCGATAGAGCGCGAGAATTGCCGACAGAGCTTCCATGTCATCGGCCTGCATTTTCTTCGTCAGCTCGGTGATACCACCGCCTTCAATCTGGAAGACCCCGATGGTGTGCCCGAGTTTGAGCATATCGTAGGTTTTTTGATCGGTGAGGTCGGCCTTCATAATGTCGAACTCGGGGAAATAGGTTTTCTTCACCGCGTTTTCGGCCATGCGAATGGTGGAGAGGGTTTTGAGGCCCAGGAAGTCGAATTTCACCAGCCCTGCGTATTCGGCATCGCCCATGCTGAACTGGGTGACGGGCATGGGGGCGCGGGGGTCGATATAGACGCCGCAGACTTCGTCGACGCGGCGGTCGGTAATGATCACACCCGCGGCGTGGGTACTGGCGTGGCGGTAGCAACCTTCCAGCTTGAGCGCGGTATCGATGAGGCGTTTGACGTCTTCCTCTTCCTCGTAGCGCTGGCGGAGGCGCTCGTCGGCATCCAGCACTTCTTGAATCGGTGGCGGGTTGGCGCCTTCCGGAATAAAGGCCGCGACCTGACCAACGAAGCCGTAGGGCAGGCCGAGCACGCGGCCGACGTCGCGCAGGCAGGCCTTGGCCTTGAGGCTACCAAAGGTGATGATGTTGGCGACGCGGTGCTCGCCGAAGCGGCGGCGCACGTAAGCGATGACCTCTTCGCGGCGGTCTTGGCAGAAGTCGACGTCGAAGTCCGGCAGGCTGACACGCTCCGGGTTGAGGAAGCGTTCGAAGTAGAGTTCCCAGCGGATGGGGTCGAGATCGGTAATGGCGAGGCTCCATGCCACCAAGCTACCGGCACCACTCCCACGGCCCGGGCCGACAGGAATACCGTTGGCTTTGGCCCATTTAATGAAGTCTGAAGTAATCAGGAAGTAGCCATCGAACCCCATGCCGATGATGATGCCCAGCTCGTATTCCAGCTGTTTCTCATACTTGGCTTTGGCGGCTTCTTTTTCCTGCTCGGTTTCGCAGAAGGGATAGACATAGTCTTCCAGACGCTGATGCAGACCCGCGTAGGATTCTTCGCGGATGACCTGATCGACGGGGGTATCGCCCGAGAACTCCCATTTGGGCATGAACATCTGTTTGACGGACACTTGCGGCAGCAGGAAGGCACAGCGTTGGGCGATGCTAATGGTGTTGGTGCAGGCGTCCGGCAGGTCGGCGAAGGCAGCGAGCATATCTTCTTCGCTGCGGAGGTGGTGTTGCGGAGTAAAGCGGCGGCGAGCCGGGTCGTCCATGGTAGTGCTATCGCCGATGCCGACCAGTACCTCGAAGGCTTCCAGATCGTCCGGTTTGACGAAGCGGCAGTCGTTAGTGGCAACCAATGGCAGGCCCATAGCTTTGGCGGCTTGGAGCAAAGTGGCTTCGGTCTGCTTTTCTTCGGACGCCTTAGCGCCCTGCCACTGGTGGCGCTCGAGCTGGATAAAGAAGCGATTGCCAGTGAAGGCGGCAGAGAGGTGCTTGATAATCTCGGCCCCCTGCCCCAGTTTCAGGGCTTCCGGCACTAATCCGCGGCCGTAGTGACCGCTGAGCGCGATGAGATCTTCATTGAGTTCCAGCACACGCGACAGGGCGATACCGGCTTCGCCTTGGTGGTCGCGGCGGTCTTCCAGTTTACGGAACTGGCTTTCGCTGACCAGTTTGCACAGGTTGCGCCAGCCGGTTTGGCTGGTGACGAGCAGCGGGAGGAACGTGATGTGCTCCACCGTTTGGATGCTGCTGATTTTTTCTTCCAGAATGATGGGAAGTTCGCAGCCGAGAATAGGTTGGATACCAGCACCCGCGATGTATTTGCTGGCCTCCACGATGCCGAAGAGATTGCCGAGGTCGGTGAGGCCGATGGCGGCGAAGCCGGCTTTATCGGCAGCCTTGGCGAGTTTTTTGATGGGCGTCATGCCTTCGAGCAGGCTGTAACTGCTCTTACAGGTCAGATGTACGAATTGTGGTGCCCCCATGCGGAATAACATACTCGGTTTTGTGGCGCTGGGGTAGGGTTTTGCGGAGGTTTATGACATGAAAAATGACAGCAAAAAGCCCCGCTGTTGGCGGGGCTTGATGGCAGTTGCGTAGAGTTACGCAGCTTCAGCCTCGGAGGCTTCGGCCTCGGCAGCGGTGAAGCTGGCGGGCAAGCCACCCTTGGCGCGAATATCAGATTCGATGGCTTTCATAATGGTGGGGTTATCGCGCAGGAACTGCTTGGAATTCTCGCGGCCCTGGCCAATGCGCTCGCCCTTGTAGGAGAACCATGCACCGGCTTTTTCGACGACGCCACGGGCGACACCGAGGTCGATGATTTCGCCAGTCAGGGAGATGCCTTCGCCGTACATGATGTCGAAGATGGCTTCGCGGAACGGTGGGGCAACCTTGTTCTTCACCACTTTGACACGGGTGCTGTTACCGATGATCTCTTCTTTGTCCTTGAGGGCGCCGGTGCGACGAATATCGAGGCGGACAGAGCTGTAGAACTTGAGCGCGTTACCGCCGGTGGTGGTTTCCGGGTTGCCGAACATGACGCCGATCTTCATGCGGATCTGGTTAATGAAGATAACCATGGTATTGGAGCGGTTGACGGTACCGGTGAGCTTGCGCAGCGCCTGAGACATGAGGCGGGCTTGCAGACCGACGTGGCTATCGCCCATGTCGCCTTCGATTTCAGCCTTCGGGGTGAGTGCAGCAACGGAGTCGACGACCACCACATCCACCGCGCCGGTACCGACGAGGGTGTTGCAGATTTCAAGAGCTTGTTCGCCGTTATCGGGCTGGCTGACCAGCAGGCGGTTGAGGTCTACACCGAGCTTATGAGCGTATTGCGTGTCGAGAGCGTGCTCGGCATCGATAAACGCGCAGGTACCGCCGAGTTTTTGGGCTTCGGCAATGACATGCAGGGTAAGCGTGGTTTTACCGGAGGATTCGGGGCCGAAGATCTCGATAATACGGCCTTTGGGCAAGCCGCCGACGCCGAGGGCGAGGTCGAGACCCAAGCTACCGGTGCTGACGACGTCGATGTTCTTTTCGATCGCGTCGCCGTTGAGGGCAAGAATGCTGCCTTTACCGAAAGTGCGTTCGATCTGTTGGAGAGCGGCTTCCAGCGCCTTGTTACGCGCGGGGTCGTTGCTGAGGTTCATGCTTGTGGGTTCGGTGCTAGTGGCTTTTGCCATGGGAGCTCTTTCTTATCGCGTTCCATTTTGATTTCTGCACGAATATATCTCCCCTCCCCGCCTTGCGCAAGCGGCGTGTTGAGAGATGGGGCAAAAAGTGTATAAACGGTGATTAAGAGTTAGGCAAAACGGAAGACTCTTCGGTGGTGAGCGTCTTGCGGGGCGGCAGAAGGCCGTAGCCTGCGATAAACATTACACCCAGCACACTCCCGATTGCCGTGCCATACGGGACATAGCTGAAAACAAACCCCATTAGAAGATAGACGCTGAACACGCCCCCGCCCACCAGCCAAGGCCGACTGACCGACATGGAATGAGCGCGCTGGATAAACAAGACGGCTTGGCGATATTGCAGAACCACTATTACCAATATAAGGCCGTAGAGAGGAAACTTTGAAGTTAGGCTCATTGTAGGGAAGTAGACAGCAGAAAGGTATTGAAACGTTTTTCGGAAGCCATCGGCGTATTCGGGTGCAACTTGACCTAGAATGGTCCAATTACAAAGTGCAGCCGAAACTGCCAGCATAGAGGTGTAGTCGTCATTAAGTGTAACTACAGCCGCGTAAGCTTTTACGACCCCCAACATGACAACTACTGGCACCAAATATAAGAGAACTGATGCTGCTAAGAATTTGCATCCTGCTAACGGCTGTTTAGGCCCTACTGCAAAAGCATACTGCAGGGGCTGGATTATCCACTCTTCTACAAAGCCTGATTGCGCCGCAACTTTAAAGGTTTGGGATGACGGTATAAGGAAGAGGATGACCCACCAACCAATAGCCACCATGACTAATTCATCGTTTTGGCTAAAATTCAGAATTATCCCTGCTATGCCGATAGCAACTGTTATCAGAACAGGAATAACGGCTGGAATTTTTGTATGGTTAGCACGTTGGATAACCAAGCAAAGAAGACGCCAAGCCATGAAAACCGCGAGTACGACGCCGACAACGCGCAACATGCTTGAGAGCCCTGCTATCATGTCCAAATTACTTCCGAGATAGCGAGCGACTACTGTTTTGGTTTCAGTGGATTCTTCCATCCTTTTTAGGATACCAAACTCGCAGCTTTCGACGCCAAGTTGAGCATAGGGGTAGCCACTTATTTTAAAGATGAGATTAGGGATACCCACCCACGCCCACATCACAAAGCTGTTAAGAAAGGCAAAATATCCAAACGCCAACACGAACTGCAAACGCGAGCACACCTGCGAAGGGCCTGCTATGAACAAGTGATAAAGCGGTTTACCCAACAAGACAGCGAAGAGAGATTTGAACATGCTTTAGATTTAAATCACTTCGCTTCGTCTCGTTAGTCTGTTCAGGGACTAACACTAAAATATTTGGAGGCCATGTCGCGCGGGAGATACACGAGCCCGTTACGGGACGGGGAGGATCTCGGTTTTGGCGCCGCCGGTGCGGGCTTGGGTTTTGGCATCGATATAACCAAGGGGCGCCAGTGCGGGGCCTGTGGCATCGGCCAATATATAAGTACCGTTTTGCGTGCGAAGGGCGAAATCGTTTTGGCTTTGAGGCAGGCCGATGGCGAGGAAAGCGTGCTCGGGCACGTACACAATCGCCAACGGGATGGTGGGATAGATGGAACGGATCAGGGCCGCGAGGGCAGTCGCCTTGGTATCGCAGTCTCCGCTATTACCTTGGATGAGGCCATAGGGTGTTTGGAAACCTGCGCCGTTAGAGGTTGCACGGTCATCGAGGCGGTCATAGGGAATGGTTTGCAGCCAGTTCATAGCGGCGTTGATGAACTCGCGCGGGCCATCGGCGGCACCCGGCACCTGCTCGCGGATGGCTTTGGCGACCGGACGCATGGCATTGACATAGCGCGTGACGATGGCGGGGTGGTCGGGCATGATTGACGTTGTGTTTGGCCCTGTGGAGATGGCGCGATAGAGGTTCTCCTTCGCGAAGTTCTTTACGGTGATATCGTAGGCGAGGCTGATCTCTTTGTTGAGGTTTTTAACTTCCGGCCCGTCGGGCTTTACGTCGTAACCGGAGATACGGACGTTCATGCCATTAGGTAATGGTGAGATGGTGGCCTTCAGGTTCTTTCGCTCCAGCTGAGCGGCGCGTGCCTGGGCCGCTGCAACTGCCGTACTGCGGGCTTGTGCGTTATTCCATGGTTTGAACTCGGCCCCTCCCCGCGCGATATCTTCGGCATTCAGGCGGAAGGTGAGTGTGCGGGTCTCTCCGAGTGCGGTATTATAGGTGTAGGCAAAGGTTTGGCCGCCATTCGACGCTTGAGAATTGAAGGTTTGGCGCGTTTGCTCGACCTGTGTTGCGTACTGCTGCGCCATGACCGGCAACGCCAGACAGGTGCTGGCCAAAAAAATAAAAACAAGACTTGCGGGGCGATACATTGGTTGCTTATACTAAAAGGGCAATGACGCAACTGACAACCACCCGTACCTACACCTCGCTCCGATTCTGGGGCTTCCGTTGGTATAACGCTTTTTAACGCGTTGGTTTGGTTGCAGCTCTCTTTAGTTTAAAGTCTCTCACTTAAAATTCAGGAAACCGGTGGCCAAGCCCACCCGACAACCATGGAGAAATACCCATGACTAATGCAATGGCTAGCTCTGTTATTGAATCTCGCGCAGACACCCCTGAACGCGCGGATGCGCCCAAGGTAAAATTCTCGGACGCGTCTCAATGGCCGAATCCGGCGAATCCGCATAGCGACCGCCCGTTCCGCAACTACGGCAACAACGGCATGCTGGAGCGGATGTTCGACATCGGCGAAGGCGGCGACGTGTGCTGATCCGCCCCGACTGTTACGAAAACCCACTTGTTCTGACCTTTTTTGGAGACATGAAATGAATTATTTCGTGAAAGACACCGCGCGGCGCACACGCCCGCACCACCTGCCCCGGACCTTGCCTGAGCACTCGGATTTTCATGACGAACATGCCGAGATGATGGAACCGACGCCGGAGCCTCCGGCAAATGCCGCCAACCCGGAAGCGGGTTGGTATGACGAGAGCCTCTCCACTTAAGGGCCTCTTGTACCACGCGATGATGATGCCCCCGATATGGGGGCTTTATCATTTGGTTGGTCGTTTGATTTAGATGGCGGTGACGTCTTGCGTGAGCAGCGGGCTGATCAGCTCGATCTGTTGTTGCAGCGGCAGGTTGCCGTAAGAGCGGATGAGGTTAGCACGTTCTTCCGGACCGAATTGAATCAGCAGGAGATGGAGGCGGGTTTCATCGTCCATGGGTTGAGCGTTGGGGAGTTGGATGTAATCGGCCGGAGATTGCACGATCTCTTGCAACTGCCACAAGCCATTGGGGCCAGTGAAGATGGTTGGCAGGCC
Organism: Pseudomonas fluorescens; assembly: GCA_003241595.1. GTDB lineage: Bacteria > Pseudomonadota > Alphaproteobacteria > UBA2136 > UBA6156 > UBA6156. The sequence continues at coordinate 698 of QFOU01000013.1, read as the reverse complement.
AATCGCTTTTGCCTGTTGAGCCGAGAACTGGAGTTTTTCGCAGGGATTGGGGATACCGCCGCCATTCAGCCACTGCATAACGGTAAGAACGTGCAGGATATCGGTTACGTCCAGCCCCGACATTTCGGACGCAGACGCGCTGCCGAACATCGGTTTACAGGCAGTGCCGTTGGTGTTGATCTCGTCCTCCGGATTCACCGCCGTTGTGGTGAGATTCCAGCGGAACGTGGTTTGATCTTGCCACGGGCGGCCTACAGGGCCTTGGGAAATGGTGGCGGGCACGACGACCCCGCGCAGCATGGCAGGTGTTACGGTGTGCCATACGGGTTCTTCTGGGTGCTGATAGTACACAACCCCATTTGTGGGAGTGTAAAGGACACTGCCTGGGTAGGGTAAGCCACTGAAACTATAAACACCACCGCCATCGTGCGTGATGGTGAGCGGCAGGCCCGACATATCGTAGGTAATTGCCAGCGGCGGCGGAACTACGGGGGTACTATAAGGTTCTGGCCCCGTAGCCACTTGCGCATTAAGGTTACCCGCCCCACACAGGACGAGAGCAAACAAGAGCATAAAAGCTGGCATCGGAGCAAAAAGTGTTTTCACAGGCAGGATGTTAGCCCCTTGATTTTAGCCGCGCAAGCGGATAGAAGGCCATTATCCCAATTAAGATTAGTAGAGGAATCGCGATCATGAAA
>QFOU01000012.1 GCA_003241595.1 Pseudomonas fluorescens | reverse complement strand
CAGCGATGCAGATCTGGCGACTTATAATTTGAGTCGGGAAGAGATGGATAAACTTAAAAGGTTGTGGAAGTGCTCTACGGACAGAGATGTTCTGAAAAAGATCATTGCGAGGTCGTTGGTTGCCGCCAAGAAGGCCGATGATGATCGGGCCAAGAATTCAACCCGTCATTAATATTAGAAGAAGCCCGCCGGTTGGCGGGCTTTCTTTTAGGGATTGTCTCTAGCGCTCGACGGTGCCGGTGCCGCGTTCGATTTGAGTGATTTGCCACTGCTGGGATTCGTCGGAATCGGCGTAGTCGCCGGATTCCAACTGCGTGGTGTGGAAGGTACTGCCGGACAATGTGGACTGTGAAGTGGTATCGCTTGGCAGGCCTTCGTCGCTGTCGATATCGGATGTAAATTCGGGGACATCATCCTCGGAGTCGAGCACGGTGTGCGAGAGGCTGGCCTCGGGTGTTGTTTGATCTTCTACCGTTGCGTCGGTAGCCAGGCTGTTTTGGTTGGCTGTTTGAAGAACCACGCTACCATCGAGTGGATTGGTTTTTGGTGGAAGAACCTCAGTATCTATAGGTTTAATAAGCGCTTCGGATATGCGGCTATTAGAAGACATGTCAAAATTACCCCCTTTGTCGTTATCTGATGGGTAATAGACAGATAGGGGAGAAGGTTCCTCAGCGAAGCGGTAGATAATCACGAAAAAAGGGAAGCTGCTGCTTCCCTTGGGTTTCGGCCAGATTACTTGGCTTTTTTAGCAGGTGCCTTTTTAGCTGTTGCTGGTTTTTTGGCAGCTGGCTTTTTAGCTGCGGTCGCTTTTTTAGGAGCGGCGGCTTTGGTTGTTGTGGCCTTTTTGGCCGGGGCTTTGGCAGCTTTAGCCTTGGACTTAGCGGCGGCCTTCGCGTCCTTCGCTTTGGTGAAGCGGGCGCGGAAGGCGGCGGTGGCGTCGGCGGCTTCCTGGTTATCGTTCCAGTCGCACTCCGGCTGCGGGCAGCGGTGCCATTCGCCGTACTTCTTGCTCACTTTTTTGCCGACGATGGGCCAGTGGCATTTGCCGCATTCCATGGCCACGGGTTCGTCCCAGATGGCGTAGGTGCAATCTGGGTAGCGGTTGCAGCTGTAGAAGGTTTTACCCATGCGGCTGGTGCGCTTGACGATAGAGCCGCCGTGCTTGGGGCCGCAGACGGGGCAGGCGATGCCGGTGTCTTCCAGCGGCGCGGTGGGGCCGGTTTCGTTCTTCTCGATATAATCGCACTCGGGGTAGCCGGAGCAGGCTTTAAATTTGCCGTAGCGGCCCAAACGCCAGACCAGCTCGTGCTTTTGGCATTTGGGGCAGGTTTCGCCGGTGGATTCGGTGGTGACATCCGAGCGTTTGACCGACTCGGTCTTCTCTTCGGTCAGCGATTTGAATGGGCCCCAGAAGGCGCGCAGGGTGGGCTTCCAGTCGTGTTCGCCGCGGGCGATGGCATCGAGGTCGTCTTCCATGTTCGCGGTGAAGTTATAATCGACATACTGCGTGAAGTGCTGAGTGAGGAACTTGCTGACGATGCGGCCCACGTCTTCCGGGAAGAATCGTTTTTGCTCCAGCTTGACGTAGCCGCGGTCTTGCAGCGTGCTGATGATGCTGGCGTAGGTGGACGGGCGGCCAATCCCGTATTCTTCCAGCGCCTTGACCAGAGTCGCTTCGGTAAAGCGTGGTGGGGGCTGGGTGAAGTGCTGTTCGGTATCGATACTGCGGGTGGTGAGTTTATCGCCTTCGGAGACCTGCGGCAGGATGTTCTCGTCGTCTTCGCCGGAGGCGTTGTCGTCTTTGCCTTCTTGGTAGACGCTGAGGAAGCCGGGGAAGATGATGACGGAGCCGGTGGCGCGGAAGGTGTGCTTTTGGCTGTCATCGACCATGGTAATGGTGGTTTGCTCGAGGCGCGCGGCGGTCATTTGGCAGGCGATGGTGCGTTGCCAGATGAGGTTATAGAGGCGGGCCTGATCGTCTTCCAAGTGCAGTTTCCCGGGCAGGTTTTCCGGATGTGTGGGGCGGATGGCTTCGTGCGCTTCCTGAGCGTTTTTGGAACGTGATTTGTAGGTGTTGGGCGCGGCGGGCAGGTAATCCGGGCCATACTTGCTGCGGATGAGGCTGCGGATGGCGTCCAGTGCTTCGTTGGCCAAGTTGACGCTGTCGGTACGCATATAAGTGATGTGACCGGCTTCGTAGAGGCGTTGGGCGGCCTGCATGGTGCGGCGGGCGGCGAAGCCCAGTTTGCGGGCAGCCTCCTGCTGCAACGTGCTGGTGATGAACGGGGCGGCGGCGTAGCGGCGTTTGTCGGATTTTTCCAGTGCGGACACCGTGTAGGTGAGCGGTTGGAGCGTGGATTGGGCGGCGCTGGCTTGGGCTTCGTTCACGAAGCTGAATTTCTCCACCTTGGTGCCGTTGTAGGTGGCGAGCTGCGAGGGCAGGGGCTTGCCGTTGGCGGTGGTGAAGTTGCCGTGGATGCTCCAGTATTCTTCGGCCTTGAAGGCTTCGATAGCGTCTTCGCGTTCGGCGATGAGACGCAGGGCGACAGACTGCACGCGGCCTGCGGAAAGGCCGCCTTTGACCTTACGCCAGAGGACGGGGGAGAGGGTGAAGCCCACGAGATAATCGAGTGCGCGGCGGGCCTGTTGCGCGTTAATAAGGTTTAACGCGAGCGAGCGCGGGTTGGCGATGGCGTTTTGCAGGGCCGATTTGGTAATTTCGGTGAACTCGATACGGTGGACGTGCAGGCGGGCGGCGAGTTTGGGATCGCGGCGGCGGATCTCTTCCCATACGTGCCACGAGATGGCTTCTCCTTCGCGGTCCAAGTCGGTGGCGAGGTAGAGGGTGTCGACGTTTTTCAGAGCGGCCATGATGCCTTTGAGCGTTTTTTCGCTGGCGGCATCCGACACCTTGTAGTGCATGGCGAAGTCGTTATCGGGCTCTACCGCCTTTTCCTTGCTGGGAAGATCGCGGACATGGCCGTAGGAGGCGAGGACTTTATAATCCTTACCCAAGTAACCTTCGATGGTTTTGGCTTTTGCTGGGGACTCTACAATAACTAATGCGCTCATGGCGTAAGGGGTAGAGCTAACTTCTCGTTGTGTCAACGGGGTTTACCTGCGTGGGGGCGCGTATGCGGGCACCTACGTATGTACGTGGGCGCACGCGCGCACGTGTACGTGAAGGTTACGGAAATAAGGGAAAGGGAACTGATCGCTCCGTTGCGGCTTTATGATGGTGTAACAAGCCAATAAAGGAAGGAGTTACCCATGAAGAAATTTATGTTTGCGACAGCCCTGATGACGGTAGTGGCGGCCGGTGCTTATGCACAGTACGCCGGCCCGACCTCGACCGTTGCCATTACCAGCGTGAAGCAAATTCTGGCCAAGCCGATCGACGATCATCCGGTGATGATTGAAGGTTATGTGACCAAGAAGCTGGGTGGTGAAGAATACACCTTTGCGGATGAGACCGGTGAGATCCGTGCCGAAATTGATGACAAGCTGTTTATCGGCCTGACCATTGATGACAAGACCCGCGTGCAGGTGATTGGTGAGGTGGATACCAGTCTCTTCCGGACGCCGGAGATTGATGTAGAGAGCATCCGCGCGATTTAATTCTGCGCGTACAAAAAGAACCCCGCGGTTGCGGGGTTCTTTTTGTTGGGGGGCGGGTGGCCGCGTTACTGACCGGTGCTGAGAGAGCTGTTACCCTTGGCGGCGATGAGGTAGTAGACATCATCGGTGGGGCCGGGAATGAACTCGATACGGAAGGTGCCGCTGTTGGGGGATTCATCGCTATCCAGCGTTTTGTCCACTTCCTTGGCGATGCTGTCCTTCACTTTGGTGAGTTTAAGCCATGTGGAGCAGATACCACCGCCGGAGCATTCAACCGGGGGAACGCCTGCGACATCCTGACGGCCTTCCACAAAGCTGTAGGTGCCATAGGTACGGGATTTGTCGCTGAGCATACCATCGAGGTAGGGGCCGCCCCAGCCGGTGTAGCCGGTATCGTTATTGATGAGATCCATGAAGCGGGTGGAGTGCTCGCCCGTGGCGAGATGGAACTCGGTGTACGCCTTTTTGATGTTGGAGAACTCGGTCACCATGGCGGTGGTACCGGCTTGGCTGAACACGTTAATAGCGGCTACACCGGCTACGACGGACAAGATACCGAAGATGGCGAGCGCGATACGGGCATCGAGACCGAACATGGCACCAGACTGGTTACGGATGGCGGAGAGGGAGGGGATGTTTTTCATGGGTGTAGTTTAGGGGATTGGGCGGGCAGGGGGAATTGCCAAAGCGGGATTGGAGCAGTGGGGTGTGGCGGATATGCCAGAACCAAATAGCGGCCCTCAAGGCCGCTATTTAGGAGGTTCTCTTTACTTAAGTGTTTTGAGCCACGCGATGAGGTCGGCGCGTTCGGCGGGGTTTTTGATGCCGTTGAACTGCATTTTGGTGCCGGGGATGTATTCCTTGGGAGCTTCGAGGTAGGCGAACAGGTGGGGTTCGTCCCATGTGCCGATCTCGGCCTTTTTGCCGATGAGGGCTGAGGAGTAGGAGTAGTCTTCCTTGTGGGCGACGTGGCTGCCGACGATGCCCCACATGTTGGGGCCGGTGCGGTTGGCACCGCCGTTATCGAAGGTGTGGCAAGCCTTGCACTTGGCGGCGACCTTTTCACCCTTTACCGGGTCGGCGACGTAGGAGGCCAGATCGAAAGGCGGTTCGTCCTTCTTCGGGGTGTTGGCGGTGGAGGAGGAGGTATCTTCGGCGCCGGCGACGATGATCTTGGTTTCCTCGTGATGGGGCAGAATGCTGCCGGTGAGGATGTAGCTGCCGCCGAAATAGACTACGGCCAGAAGGTCGGCTACGATCACGGCGCTGATAAAGCTGCGGGTGGCAAGGTTCATGGGGGATTCCTTGAGTTTCGTCTTTTTATGATTAGCCCTACTTTTAATAGGCTTATTGAATGCACGCTAGGCGGTGAGAGGTGGTAGCGTCAAGGCCTTGTAAGACCAAAAGCATATTTTAGGGTTGACGTGGTTGTTGGGTTGTGGCAAACGCGCCTAGAAATTTGTAATTGAAGGGAGCCCGACATGGCCACCAAGCGTACCTACCAACCGAGCAACGTTGTTAAGAAGCGTAGCTGCGGTTTCCGCGCCCGTATGAAAACCAGCGATGGTCAGAACGTTATCAAGCGCCGCCGTGCTGCTGGCCGCAAGCGTTTGAGCACCGCTCCGTTCGCTCGTTACCAGCGCTAGTTGCCTCTGTGGCGGTGCATGTGCGTCGCCTGATGAACAGGCAGAACTTTCTGGATGTTAAACTGGGTCGGCGTGTGTCGACCCAGTCGTTTGTGCTTCAATACCTTGATAAACCCGAAGAAGAGGGTGTTGCGCTGGGCTTGACCGCCAGCACGGCCGCTGTTGGAAATTCGGTACAGCGGAACCGTGCGCGCCGGCGCTTGAAAGCGGCGTTTGATGAAGTCTTCCGGTTGAACCCTGACGCCCAAGGGCAGGGGAAGTGGTTGGTGCTGGTGGCGAAGTCGCCTATTTTAAAGATTGAACACCCTTACTTGTTGAAAGATATGAAAAAGGCTTTGCTGGAGGCTGGATTCTCGTGCTGAGAAAAGCGGTCTGGTGGGTTCTGAGAGGGTATCAGTTGACCCTGAGTGCTTTTATCGGGCGTACCTGCCGATTTGAACCAAGTTGTAGTCATTACGCCCAAGAAGCTGTCATGCGTTTTGGTGTGATCCGCGGGGGATGGTTGGCTCTCAAGCGTATTGGCCGCTGCGGGCCGTTTGGTGGGAGTGGGTATGATCCGGTTCCGGAGACCCTTGAGGTGGGTGAAAGCTGCTGTAAGTGCGGACATCATAAGCATTAGTTGGCATGAGGCAGCCTTGTTGGCTGGCGGTGGGAGCGGTTCGGTGCTATAAGCGGCCATCTGATAGGAGATTTGACTTATGATGAACAAGCACGACAAAGGCCACAACAAGCGCATGATTTTGGCGCTTGCCGCCAGTGCCGCAATTTTGTTGGTAAGTGACTGGGCCAGTGTTCGCTTTTTGGGTACCCATGTAACGGGTGTGAAGCCGGTAGCCGAGCAACCTGCAGATGTGTCTAAAGTGGCTGATGTGGCTGCCGCCCAGGGGATTCCGGCAGGTGATGTAAGTGTGACCGCGCCCATAGCGGCCGCGACGCCCGTTGCTGAAGCGACCCGTTTGCCGCTGGCCAATGAGCGCATTGATGCCACTGTGAATACCCGTGGTGGGCGTATCGATCAGCTTGTGTTGAAGAACTACAAGGGTGAAATTGAAGATGCGGATGGCTTTGCCTTCCTGAAGCCGGACGGCAAGTTTGCCGAGTATGTGGCTGCGGGGTGGTTGGGGGCTGGTATTCAGGGCCCCGATGAGAACAGCGTGTGGCAGGTTGAGGCTGATGTAAATGCTCCGGGCAAGCCGGTGGTAATGGTTTGGCGCAATGCCAGTGGCCAAGCCTTCCAGCGTGAAATTAGTGTGAACCCCGATAGTTACGTAGTTAACGTAACCGAGCGTGTTTATAACGGTGCACCGCTGCCCGTAAGCCTGACCCCGTACGTGCAGGTGCACCGTGCCGATGGTTACTGGCCCAACGAGAAGAGCAGCTGGGTGAATTACTTTGGCCCCATGGGTGTGGTGCAGAAGGACAAGGATGGTTTCCAGCAATATGAGACCAGCTACAAAGACCTGAAGGAAGATGGCAAGAGCGACATCGTTGATGGTGCTGGCGGTTGGTGGGGTATTACCAGCCAGTACTTCATGACCGCGGTGATGCCGAGTGCCGAACTGAGCAGCCAGCGTCAGTTCCGTTACGCGACCGTGCAGGCTGCTGATGGTGCCCATGACGTTTACACCGCAAGTGTGAGCTGGCCTAACCTTGTGGTAGAGCCGAACCAAGCCAAGGAAGTGAGCTATCAGGTTTACATTGGGCCTAAGCATTATGGTCAGTTGAAGACTGCTGGTCATGAGCTTGACCGTGCCATTAGCTGGGGCTGGTTTGAGGTATTGGTTAAGCCGATGTACGCCATTCTGGCATGGTTGCACAGCTATGTCGGCAACTGGGGGCTGGCCGTTATCGGTTTGACCTTCCTATTGAAGTTGTTAACCTTCCCCCTTGCGAACAAGAGCTACCATGCGATGGCTAAGATGCGCCGTTTGCAGCCGCAGCTTGAGAAGCTGAAGGAAAAGCACAAGAACAACCAGCAAGCCATGGCCACTGAAATGATGGCGTTGTACAAGAAGGAAAAGGTCAACCCGATGAGCGGTTGCTGGCCGATGCTCATTCAGATCCCGATCTTCTTTGCCATGTATAAGGTTGTACTGGTGATGTTTGAATTCCGTCATGCTCCGTTGGGCTTGTGGATCACTGACATGAGCGTGCATGATCCGCTTTATGTATTGCCGGTGCTGATGGGTATCTCGATGTGGGTGCAGTTCAAGTTGAGCCCCGCGCCGACCGACCCGACGCAGGCCATGATGTTCAAATGGATGCCTGCCTTCATGACTGTGATGTTCCTGTGGTTCCCTGCTGGTTTGGTGCTGTATTGGTTGACCAACAACATTTTAAGTGTTGCCCAGCAGTACTTCATCATGAAAAAAGACAAGGCTATATAGTCGTTGTAGCTAAAACAGGGGCCAAAATGGCCCCTGTTTTAGCTACATTCTTATTTGTACGCGTCGTCTTCATCGCAAACAGGAAACGTTTGTGGCTACCTGCGCGGGGGCTTCTTTTTCTCATATTTTCGGTTATGGAAAATAGCGGATTATCTGAGGTTTATTAGGGAATGCTTATTGAAAGTTCAGGGGTGCTTGCGAGGGGAATGGATTTGAGGTAAACGTGCGCTTACATAAGAAGTGAAGGATTTCCTGAGTTATGAATCGTGCGACATCGGAGCTTACCGCGGGTCAATTGCGGATTTTGAAGGCGGTTGCCACCTTGTTGGAAAACCCCTCCAACAAATTGACCGTGCAGCGGATTGCCACGGAAATTCACGTAACCGATGGCGCGATCTATCGTCACTACAAGAGCAAGGACGAGATCTTTGAGGCGATTGCCAGCTATATGGAAAGCAATCTGCTGGGGCCGTTGAATGCGGCGGCCAAGCAGACCGAGCACACTCCCAAGCGTTTGGAGCTGGTATTTGAACAGCATATGGCCTTCCTTGAGGGACACCCGGGCCTTGCACGCATGTTGCTGGGTGGTGGTAGCACCGAGAGTGAGCCGCTGGCCGAGCGTTTGAAGCTGTTGAACGCCAAGGTGCGTGCGCAGCTGGTTCAACTGTTGAAGTTTGGTGAAGCCCAAGGTGTGCTGGAGCGCGATGTAAGTCCTGAGCAGGCCACCGAGATGTTCTTTGGTTTGATGATGGGTACTGCGGTTTGTTACAGCTTTGCGCTGCCGCAGATTCCCGCTAGCCAGAAGTGGAAATTGTTTGCGACCTCGTGCCTGAAAGGCGGAGTTGAGGCCACGCAGGCGCCTGTCATGCAGCAGGCGGTTTATTAATGTTGCGTGTGTTTGGTCTTGCTTTTGCACTGGCTTTGACTGCGTGCGGGCAGGGGAGTGCGACCGGGACCAATCAAGAAGCCATGCAGGCTTGGGTTGGCAAAAGTTTTGCCGAGCTTAAGGTGCAGACGCTGGACGGTGAAGTACAGCCCCTGAAAGATTTGGCGGCTGAGGGTAAACCTGTTGTTGTGAATGTGTGGGCGACGTGGTGTCCGCCGTGCATCAAGGAAATGCCGACGTTGGATGCCTTGGGGGCTAAGGGAGAGTTTAATGTTATTGCCATTGCCACCGACAAAGATGCGGGCAAGGTTAAGGACTATCTGCGTAAGCAAGCATGGGGGCCGGGGGTGACCATTTGGTTTGATAGTCTGGGTGCGGTGACGCGTAAGGAAATGGGGGCGGTGGCTTTGCCGGTGACCTATGTTCTGGACAAGAATTTGAAGGTGGTATTGGTGGAAGCCGGTGAGCGGGATTGGAGCCATTCCAAAATGGTGGCGAAGATCAGGAACGCCACAAAATAAATGAAGCCCCGCTTATGCGGGGCTTTGGTTTTTTGAGTGTGAGGTTGGGCTGCTAGATGCGGCCGGCACCTTCGCGGACTTTGTAGCCGCCGTCGCCTTCGCGGAGACCAAGTCCGCCGCCGGGGTAGGTGATGACTTCACCCCGGCCGAAAGGAAAGGATGAGACGAGCTTGTCCATCTTCGGGCCAGGGGCGTTCAGCGTGAGAGCTGGAGCGACACCGATTTCATCGCTGGTGATAATGCCGGTTTCGTTGCTGGCGACCAGGTTGGGAGCTGCGAGCGTACAGGCGTTGGCGACTTCGAGCGAGCTGTAGTAGACAATGTCTTTTGCGGGAGTGGAAGGTGGCGTTGTTTTAGCCGAGGCTGCCGACGTAATGCACATGGCGGCAAATGCGGCGGCGCTGCCAATGAGAAGCCTTTTAATATTCATTGCGATTCCCCTTTCTGGTTGGGATTCGAGTGAAAGTGTCGCTCTTTTGAAGAGGCGGATAAAACGCAGTACCAGATAGATCAGCCTAGAACGACTGGTGGTACTTTAGCGGAGCGGTGAGGCTTGGGCAAGATAGGTAGTTGATAACGCCAAAAAAGAACCGCCAGCATGTGATGCTGGCGGTTGATGGACGACGATGGCGGATTAGGCCGCGTATCGGGCGATATTCACGACGATTCCGAGAATAAACGGCGTTGCGATTACCCAGAATCCCACATTGTTCAGAGGGTGTATGTGCATGGGGGGCGCCTCCTGGCGTTTGAGGGAAAAGGACGGGCGGAAGGCCCGCCTTAGTGATGGTGACAACATAAGAATTGGATGCGGGAATGCAAGGCCAAGTGGGCAATCGATAACTTTAGCGTAAGGTTGAATAACAAACACCCCGCTACATGAGCGGGGTGCGGACCCGGCAAAGCCGGTTAGCAGGATGGTACAGAGAGTTCGTCGTTCTGATGGTAGAATTCGCTTTCGCAACTACACATGCTGTTCTCCTTGGGAAGATGTGGTTTACCTCCCTTTATAAACATCGCTGCGTTGGGTTGTAAACCCCAGCTTTATTGCGGGCATTAGTGCAGCGTGCGGGCCTTGCGGGCGGCTTCTATGCGATGGCCGGGACGCGCGGTACCGGCGGGATCGGTTGCTGCGCCTGCCCCTTTGGGATTGCGGCCCCCCGGTTGTTTATTGGCGGAGGAGACCACGGTGCTGCGTTTGGCAGGCACCTCGGCTTCCGATTTGCGGCCGGAGCGGCTGGTGAATTTGCCTGCGACGCCGGAGGTGGCGGCGCCTTCGGTTTTGCCGGGGCCGCGGGTGGTTTTGTCGTCGTCCAGCGGGCGTGGGCTGCGTTGAGTATCGGTCATTTTTGTTCTCCTTTTTGAGATTAGTGGCCGCGGGATTCGCGGGTGTTCATGGCTTTTTTGGCGGCGGCAGAGCGTTTGTTCTTAGGGCGTTTGGAGGGTGGCTTATCGGCGCCCGCTTCAGACAATGCGATGGCGATAGCCTGTTTGGGGCTTTTGACTTTGGCGCCGGAGGAGGATTTCAGATCTCCCTCCTTGAATTCGTGCATCACCTTGCTGACCTTGCGCTGTTGCGCGGGTGTTTGGTTTGGCATTTTTTTCTCCTTCGCTTTTTTTGAGTGAGGTGGGAGCGAGAGGATAATGGTGGGGGGAGGGGGTGGTTCCGCGGCCGGAAAGGGCGGGATTTGGTGCTTTTATGTGTGTATTGTACATTTAATTTATTGAAATGTCAAGTAAAATAGAGGGTTGCGCGGGTGGGCGGTGGGGTTTGATTTGGTTGGGGAAATTTTTGAAAATGTGAGCGGTGGATTTTTGGAAAGGGCGAGGGGTATTGATGTGATTGGGGTTTTTGGGTGGGTTGGTTGCGCGGGTGAGCGAGGGATAAAAAAATCCCTTTCTCTGGCGAACCAGAGAAAGGGGGTTGGAGGGAAGCCTGTGGGCTTATGGCCGCCGGCGATCGAGAATCAGATATAAAGCGCGGAGGGGCTCGACTTGTCGACGTCGCGGCCGAGACGGGAGCTGCCGACGCCGGCGCCCTGGATCGAGATCACATCAGCAACATCCGAGCTCTTTGCAGCCATCTGGCCGGGGGGCGAGAAGCACCTGTTTTTCATCGATTTGCTCCTTTGAGCGTTGTGACCGCCGAGATGTCGGGCGGTCGGGGGTGAAACCGAGGACGGTCTTGAGCAAATGGGTGGGGTGATGTGGCACTCCATCCTGTCTCTTGACGGGGACCGAATGCCTCGGATGAAATGAATACATGTGTATGCTATTCTGTTTTCAAGGTGTCGGGGTGTTTTTTTTAGGACGCCGGAGAGGAGAGAAAAGGCTTGTGCTTTTGCAAGGGGATGCCTAAGTGGTGGGTACGTTCTTCCCGTTTATTTTATTTAACATTGTGCCCGCGAGGGAAGAGTTTGGGCTTATGAGGCAACTCCATGGTTAAGGCTAACGTAGAGACGGCTGACGTTATTTCGCTGGCGGACAAGCGTCAGGCAAAGGCGGTGCCAGCTGCTAAACCGGTTGAACTTCAGGTTTCGGACGACCGTTCGCTTGTGGCAGGTGTAAAGTTGATGCGCTTGTTTACCAAGCTGACGCCGGAGCAACAGGATTCTTTGATCGAGCAGGCGAAGGCCTTTTTTGAGGCAAATGAAGCTTAGGCGACTGCGACACGCGAGATAACGAAGAGGGGCTTTAGTAGCCCCTCTTTTTGGTTGTGTGCGCCGTGGTTTGGTGCGCTGTTAGGCTGTGTAGAACTTGCGCAAGTAGGCGGAGAGGTCGGCGATCTGGATGCGTTCTTGCTGCATGCTGTCGCGGTTGCGGACGGTGACGCAGTTGTCTTCCAGCGAGTCGAAGTCCACGGTGATGCACAGCGGGGTGCCGACTTCATCGTGCTTGCGGTAAGCCTTACCGACGTTACCGGTATCCTCGAACAGCACGCGACCGAGGCCGAGTTTTTGAAGATCGGCCTTGATGCCCTTGGCCAAGTTCACCAGCTCTGGCTTATTCTTTGCCAACGGAATGACCGCGGCTTTGATGGGGGCCAGATGGGGTTTGAACTTGAGGACGGTGCGGGTATCGCCGTTTTCCAGTGCTTCTTCGTGGTAGGCTTCGTTGAGGATGGCCAAGAAGGCGCGTTCGACACCGGCTGAGGGCTCGATGACGAAGGGGACGACCCACTTCTTGGCTTCCAAATCTTGGACTGCGAGGCGGGCGTTGCTGTCCTTGTTCTCGTGCACTTTGGCCTGAATATCCAGTTCCGATTGGTTTTTGGTGTGGTTACCGAGGTCGTAGTCGGTACGGTTGGCGATACCTTCCACTTCATCGTGGCCGTGGGGGTATTCGTACTCCAGATCGAAGGTGCGCTTGGAGTAGTGGGCGAGGTCTTCCTTCGCGACATCCACCACCTTGATTTTTTCACGCGGCACACCGACGGACTCCCACCACTTGAGGCGGGTTTCCAGCCAGTAGTCGTGCCACTTTTCGTCTTCGCCGGGTTTGACGAAGAATTCCAGTTCCATTTGCTCGAATTCGCGCACGCGGAAGACGAAGTTGCGGGCGATGATCTCATTCCGGTACGCCTTACCAACCTGCGCGATACCGAAGGGCAGTTTGCGCGCGGTGGTATCCAGCACGTTCTTGAAGTTGGCGAAGATGTGCTGGGCGGTTTCTGGGCGCAGGTAGACGCGGGAGGCGCTGTCTTCCATGGGGCCGAACTGCATGTTGAACATCATGTTGAAGGCGCGGGGAGGCAGGAGGTCTTTGCTGCCGCAGTTTTCGCAGACGGTGGGATCCTTCATTTTATCGGTGCGCATGCGGGCTTTGCAGACCTTGCACTCGGTAAGGGGGTCGTTGAAGGTTTCGGTGTGGCCGGAGTATTTGAACAGCAGAGGGTGGCCGATGATGGCGGCATCGAGGCCTTCGACGTCGTCGCGCTCGTAGACCATGTTGCTCCACCAGGCGCGTTTGATGTTGTTCTTCAGTTCGACACCGAGGGGGCCGAAATCGTAGACGCCTTTAAGGCCGCCGTAGATCTCGGACGATTGGAAAATAAAGCCACGTCGTTGGCAGAGGCTGACGAGGGCGGACATATCGGTTGCAGGCATGCAAAAGCTCTTTCGTATTAGGCTTACGTTTGGTGCGGTTTTAAAGGAAATTAGTAGAAAGGGGAATATGCAAAACGTGGGCTCAGTAGTAGTTACTGGCCACCACCAAATCCGAAGAAGTGCTTGAGTTCGTGCATGTGTTAAGGATGAGGAGTGTTTGAGAGAGTGTCAAGTTCCGGTTAGCGCTGCATCTTTAAGGATGATTTTTTGAGCGGATTCGCGCTCCTGTCTTATGAAAATGTGGCGCGAAGGGGTGGCGTAACTGCGGCGGCTTGGGTAGACTGCCTGCATGTTACAAGAAGATAAGCAGATTTTATGGCGCAGTAGCGCTGTGTTCATTGGGGCAGCTCTTCCCACCATGCTGTTGGGCAAGAGTATTGTCTTTGTATTGTTATTGCTGGGCATGCTGACCGGCTTGGTGGCGACCAAGGACGAAAGTTTGCGCACCACCATGAAGTTGCTGTTGAACAGCCGCATTACCTTGATGTTGTTGGTATTGATGGCGAGCCTTCTGGTGGGTGTATCGACCGGGATCAACCCGGCCTATGCGCTGGAGCAGTGGGTGCAGGTGGGGATATTCCTGCTGTGTGGTGCGATCCTGTTTGTTACCCTTCGTGAGATGCCCGGGCGACATGTTGAGCTTTTGATGAAAGTTCTGGCTGCGGGCACTATGATTGTTGCCGCGCTGGCGCTGGTGGATGCCTTGGCTCATAGCCCCCGGTTAAGTGCTGCCATGCATGGGCGCGATATGGCGCTGGAGCCGTTCCGGTTGACGCATATGAGTGCGATTCTGGCGGTGGTACTGCCGTTTGTGTGGGCGCGCATGTTGTTGAAGAGCCGTGAGGGTGAGCCGTTTGCCATCCGGGTTGCCCCCTGGGTGTTTGGCTTTGGATTTGTAGTGGCCATTGTGTGTGGCGGTGTGCCGGGTGTACTGGGTTTGGCTTCGGCGTTGCTGATCTTCCTTGGGATGACCAGCCGTTACCATGGTGCTGTCATTCATAAGCGTCACTGGTTGATCGGTGCGGTTCTGCTGGCTGTTGCCTTTGCGTTGTATGTTGCGGCATGGGGGATTGAGCATGTGGGGGATATGGCGATCAGTCTGGATTCCCGTGTCGGTATGTGGACCGCTGCGCTGGCCGGATTTATGGAAAAGCCGCTGTTTGGTATCGGAGTGGGTAATTATCGGCACATGATGGATGTTGTGGATACTAACCCGAACAGCTGGTTGCTTCAGGTATTGCTGGAAGGCGGGATCGTGAGCATTGCATTGTTTGTGGCGTTGATGGCGATGGTGTTCTGGCGTTTCATCGGGTTTGCCAAAGGCAATATCTATGGTGTGGCGGCATTGGCGAGTTTGACCGCGTATATGGTGGCCGGATTGTTCTACAACAGCCTGTTCAACGGCTGGTGGATGACCTTCCTCATCGTTGTGTGCATGCTGGGCTGGCGAAACGGCTGGGGCGGCGGTGATCTGAAGAAGCGTCGACGTGCTTCCGTAGTTGTTAAGAACACCCATTTTGCCGGTAAGTAATTCTATGACTCGGAAGTTGCGTGTGGTGCACATGATCGGGGCTGCCAAGCCCGGTGGTGCCGAGATGTTTGCGTATCGTTTGCTGGTAGCCCAGCATAAGCGTGACGAACTGGATGTTTTGGCTATCGTACGTGAAGGCGGATGGTTGCAGGGCGTGCTGGCGGATGCGGGTGTTCCTTACAAGACAGCCAAGTTCGGTGGGATGTTCGACTTCAAGACGGGGCGTGAGATCCGGAAGATCTGCAAGGACTATCAGGCTGATGTTGTGCAGAGCTGGATGAACCGTGCGACGCGGTTTGTTCCGAAAGGGCCGTGGGCAAAAGTTGCGCGTTTAGGTGGCTTTTATGATCTGAAGTATTACACGAAGAAGGTCGATTACCTTATTGGTAACACGGATGAAATTGTTAAGTATGTTGTAAAACATGGTTGGAAGGCCAGCCACGCTGAGATGATCGGGAATTTTGTTCCCAACGTCAGTGGCCGGGATGAAAAGGTGGGCCTTAAAGTGCGGGGCGAGCTGGGAATCCCTGCGGGTGCAACGGTTATGATGATGGCGGGCCGTTTGCACAAAGTGAAGGGTGTGGACATTGCCTTGAAGGCTTTGGCGCAGATGCCGAACGATTTTATTCTGTTGCTGGTGGGTGATGGCCCGCTGCGGAGCGAGTTGCAGAGCCTTGCCCATGAGTTGGGGATGCAGAACCGTGTACGTTGGGCCGGTTGGCAGGATAGTGTTACCAAGTTTGCCGCAGCCAGTGACATTTGGCTGGCGCCGAGCCGTCATGAGCCTTTGGGCAATACCGTGTTGGATGGTTGGGTGCATGAAGTGCCCGTGATTGCCAGCAATACCGGTGGCCTTGCCATGCTGGTGGAAGAGGGCGTAACCGGTTTACGGGTTGAAGTTGAAGATATTGACGGTTTACGTGACGCTGTATTGAAGCTGGCGAAAGACAAGAAGCTTCAGGCCAAGCTGGTGAAGGGCGGAAGTGACCGCTTGAAACGTGATTACAGTGAAGATGCCATTGTTGGACAGTATGTGGACTACTATAACCGCATCACTGGGCGCACCGTTAAAGAGCAAGGAACCAAGTCATGACCGAACAACGTAGTTTTGAGCAGAACATGGGCGAGCTGGAAAAGCTGGTTTCGCGCATGGAGCAGGGAGATGTGGCGCTGGATGAGGCGTTGAAATCGTTTGAGCAGGGCATGAAGCTGGTGCAGGTGTGCAAGGAGCAGTTGGCTTTGGCGGAAGTAAAGGTTGAACAGGTTATCAATGCTCAAGGTGACACCGTTGCCATGGATGCGGACGAATAGGGAAGTACTCGGTATGGCGAATCATCTGGCACTGAATGAGCAGGAGAGCCTCCGTTTACAGGAGGCATTGAAAGATATTTCCCAGCGGGTGGAAGTATGTCTGGATAGCTGGTTGCCGACCCTTCAGGGATTGCCCGGTGACCGTGTGTGGGAATGCATGCGGTATAGCACCTTTGCGGGCGGTAAGCGGTTGCGTCCGGCGTTGGTAGCTGCAGCGGCGGAGTTGGGTGGTTATAAGGGGGATGGTGTATTTTGGGTGGGGAGTGCGATGGAGATGATCCATACGTACAGCTTGATTCAGGATGACCTGCCGAGCCTCGATAACGATGATCTGCGCCGTGGGCGCCCCACAGCGCACAAGCAGTTTGATGAAGCCACCGCGATTTTGGCCAGCGATGGTTTGCAAACCGGTGCGTTTGAGCTGTTGGCTGACGAGCGCAGTCATAAGGATCCGCTTGCGCGTTTGGAGATCATTAAGTTGTTTGGCCGCAGTAGTGGTTCGGTTGGTATGGTTGCCGGACAAATGGTGGACATGCAGTGGGAATGGGAAAAGCCGACCAACCTGGGTGTGGATGACCTTGCCCGCATGAACTATTTGAAAACCGGTATGAACATTACGGCCTGCTGCGAGGCGGGTGTTGTCATGGCCGGGGCCGACAACGCCCTGCGCAAGCAGATGGTTGTGTTTGGTGATGCGTTGGGCCGTGCCTATCAGGTTTATGATGACGTGCTGGATGTGACCGGAACGGCGGCGGAATTGGGTAAGACTCCCGGTAAGGATGCCCGCGCCGGTAAAACCACGTTCGTGAGTCTGCTGGGCCTTGAAGGTGCCCAGAAGCGCGCGACTGAAGAGTGCGAGCGTGCGCTTTCGGTATTGGATGCGTTTGGGGCGGAAGGTGATTTGCTGCGTTTGATCGCCCGTTATTGCGTAACGCGTAGCAAGTAACTGAGAATTCAGTCCGCCGAATAACAATAAGAGGTGACGGTGATGTTGGCAACCCGCAAAGATATGGATATTGAATCGCTCGATGCGAGTGATATTGCGAAGGCGCGCATCCTCATTCTTTCGGATGGTCGTACCGGCAGCGAGAACCGCAGCCTTGGCGTGGTAGAGATGCTGGGCGTGCGTGACCCGGAAGTGGTGACGATGAAGCCCAAGTATTCGGGCAAATTCATGAAGATGTTACCGGTCAGCATGCTTTACAGCGAGTATGACAAGCTGGTGCGCGATATTGGTAAGTATGACGTGCTGGTGGGCTCGGGGTATCAGGTGAGCCGTATCATGCGGGCGTTGAAGGGTGTGTCTCCGAGCTTGTTTACCGTGGCGTTGATGCGACCGAGTGGCAAACCTTCTGCTTATGATGTAGTGGCTGTTGAGCAGCACGATGGTTACAAGCAGGCCAGTAATGTGGTGGTGACGCTGGGTGCCCCCAACCGCATTACGAAAGACCGCTTGGCGTTAGAAGCTGACCGCTGGCGCAAGCGTTTGAGCAGCGTGCGGGGGACAAAGATCGCTGTGTTGGTGGGGGGTGCAAGCAAGCATGGTGCGTTTGGTGCCGATGAGGCCAAAGAGCTGATCAAGAGCCTGGCCAAGCCTTTAAAGGGGCAAGATGCCGGATTGTTGGTAACGACCAGTCGGAGAAGTGGGCAGGAGGTGGTTGAGGCGGTGGAAAAGGCTTTGAAAGACAGTGGGGTTGCGCATTTCTTGTGGAGTCCGGAAGAGGGCGGGCCGCGGGATAACCCTTACCTTGCGTATCTGGCATTGGCCGATGCCATTGTTGTGACGGCGGATAGTGTGAGCATGGTGAGCGAAGCGGCGAGTGCCGGAAAGCCCGTTTATATTTATGGCGAAGAAAAGAGTGTGCCGAAGAAATTCCGTGCCTATTACACCGCTTTGAACAAGCAAGGGCGGGCGCGATGGTGGCAGGGGCAGTTCAACCTGCGGGCGCCGGCGGCGGGGTTGATGGATACTATGATGATCGCAGGCTTTGTAAGGTCGAAGTGGATGAAGAGGGGCGCGCGCTAAAACGGCTCCCCGGCACTTTTCCGAGCCGCTTATGAACTAATCTGTACACTGCGCGACTCGGAAAAGCACCGGGATGACTGTTTATAGTTGCGCGCGCGGGGGCAATGGCGCTGGCGCGCCGGATTTTTCTTTTAGTTTGCTTGCAATCTTTTCAGGCTTGCATTTTTTGTGGCTATGACCTGCGGTCATGCAAAATGCAAAGGGGAGGGGGATAGGGGTTCTCTGGCATATATTTTGCATAGAATTAGTGTTAACCCTATGGAGGAATGATTCATGCTGAAGGAAATCGGATTAGCGGGCGGACTGGCCAGTAACTTGCTGGGCGGCGTGCTCGATATGTTCAAGAAGGACAAAAAGGGTGGCGTGGACGAGGCGACCGGGGCGGAGCAGTTTGGCTCGTTAATGGCGGGTGGGATGCAGATTGCGACTTTGCCGGCGGTGGCTCCTGCGGAAGAAGATAAGGCGGCAAGTGGTGCGGCCAAGGTTGACCGTTTAGGGGCTGGTGTTCAGGAAGCTTTGGATGCCTTGCATGAAATGACCAAGGATGGTCTTGAAGGTGCCATGCGCTGGGCCATGAAGGAAATCCGGGAAGATGTAATGGAGAGTATGGGGGTAAGCGAAGATGAGCTTGCGGCCATGGACCCTGCCGCCCGCGATGCCATGGAGCAGAAAATTGATGAAGAGGTTCAGAAGCGTATGGCCGAAGCCATGGGCAAGGATGGCCAAGATGCGGTGGCGGAGACCAATGCATTATCTCCCGAACAGATGGTTATGGGGATACAGAAAGCTTTGCAGGCTGAGGCGAATAAAGCGTATCGGGAAGAGGTTCCGACTGTTTAGGTTGGAATTGAAAAACCCGCCGAGATGGCGGGTTTTTAGTAGGGTGTGATTACATGCCGGCGGGGGTGGGGCCGAGGATGTGGGCGCCGGTATCGACGTTCAGCACTTCTCCGGTAGTGCCCGAGCCTAAGCTGGACAGCAGGTAGAGAGCGGCGCCGGCGACGTCTTCCTTGGTGGTGAGGCGGCGCAGTGGGGCGGTGGATTCGTGGTGGCGGAGCATATTGCCGAAGTCGGAGATGCCGCGCGCGGCCAAGGTATTGACCGAGCCTGCGGAAATGGCGTTGACGCGGATGCTATCCGGGCCGAATTCAGCGGCGAGGTAGCGAACAGCGGCTTCCAGCGCGGCTTTTGCCACACCCATCACGTTGTAGTTGGGGACGACCTTGATGCTGCCTTCGTAAGTAAGGGTGAGGGCCGAGGCGTTGGGGTTGAGTTTGGGTTTGAGGTGTTTGAGCAGGGCGATGAAGGAGTAGCAGGAGACATCCATGGCCAGGGCGAAGCCTTCGCGCGTGGTGTTGGTGATGCCGCCTTTGAGTTCTTCCTTGTTGGCGAACGCGATGGCGTGGAGCATGAAATCGAGGTTGGGCACGGCGGCGGCGAGGGCGGCCATTTGCTCTTCGGATTGGACGTCGCATTCCAGAACCGTGGCACCGAGTTTTTCGGCCAGCGGGCGGACACGCTTTTCCATCGCGGCGTTGGGATAAGTGAGGATGAGTTTGGCACCGGCGTTGTGGGCGGCTTCGGCGATGCCCCAGGCGAGTGACCAATCGTTGGCGACGCCCATGATGAGGCCGGTTTTACCGGCGAGAAGAGAGGATTGAAAATCAGTCATGGTGATGTTAATAGCACATTCTCCTATTGGAACACCAGCCTAGCCGAAGGAGATTGCTATGGCGGAACTTTCGAAACAGAATATTACAGTATTGCGGTCGAAATTGGCGGATATCAATGCCAATGCTGGCACGGAGCCTGAAGCGATTGACTTTGCGACGGCGATGGAGATTATCGCCGAATTACGCCGACGGAACCGGCCCATGCCGCAGTATATGATCCACTTGAGCGAAAACAGCGAGGCGGGGCAGGCTTTTCGAAAGGCTTACCGTGCTGCGCGTGAGGCTTATCCTGATTTACCCAAGTTGATCGGGTGGCGTGGCAAGGATGAAGATTCTTCGGTTTACACCCCCACATATGAACGGCGGTTTGGAAAAGGGCAGTCGATGGTCGGGCGTAAGGATGATGAGGGCTTGATGACCATGGACGCTCGGCCGGATGAGGTAGAGCATGACGAATAGCGCTTCGGTTTTTAAGCGGTGGCTGGCGGCAGAGTCTTTTGATTCTGCCGCTTTTGCTTTAGGATAGACCTTAAGAATATAAGGATATTTATGATGTTTGGTGCGCGGGAATTGCGGCGGTTTGAGAGTTTGAGCGAGAAGGAAGTTCTGGCTTTGGCGATTGGGGCTGAAGAGGAAGATGGGCGGATATACCGCGATATTGCCGAGCGGTTGCGGAAGGATTTTGAAGGAACTGCGGCGGTTTTTGATGAGATGGCGGCGGAAGAGGATGGGCACCGTAAGGCATTGCTCGATATGTTCAAGGCGAAGTTCGGGCCGCATATTCCCCTCGTGCGGCGGGCCGATGTGAAGGGATTTATGGCGCAGGAGCCGATCTGGTTGGCGGATGCCCTGAATATTGAGCGGTTGTGGCAGTTGGCCGAGCGCATGGAGCAGCAGGCGGGGCGGTTTTATATTCTGGCGGCCAAGCGCAGCCAAGATGTGGATGTGCGCAAGTTGTTGGGTGACCTGGCGGCGGAAGAGTTGAAGCATGAGCGCAAGGCCGTGAGTTTGCAGGATGCGACCCTCACTGACGATGTAAAGACAGCGGAGAAGGCGGCGAGCAAAAAGTTGTTTGTATTGCAGGTGGTGCAGCCCGGTTTAGCGGGGTTGATGGATGGCAGTGTGAGCACGCTCGCCCCGTTGTTTGCAGCGGCGTTTGCCACGCAGAACACCCATGAGACGTTTGTGGTGGGGATGGCGGCAGCGGTGGGAGCCGGGATTAGCATGGGGTTGACCGAGGCGTTCAGTGACGATGGCAAGATCAGTGGCCGGGGGAGTCCGTGGATTCGGGGTGTGGTGTGCGGTTTGATGACGATGATCGGTGGGGTAGGGCATGCTTTGCCGTACCTTATTGGCAATTTTGGTGTGGCGACGGCGTTGGCGGTGATGGTGGTGTTGGTGGAATTGGTGGCGATCGCGTGGATAAGGTGGAAGTATATGGAAACGAGTTTCTGGGTGGCGATGATTCAGGTGGTTTTAGGTGGTGTGCTTGTGCTGGGAGCGGGGATGCTACTAGGAGCGGCTTAAGGAGAGCTTCTTTTTTAGGTGGTCGAATTGTTGACTATATTTTCCTAAATAGTATACGTTATGGCGATTCTCGGATCGGGATGCATCTTTGACATAGCCATAGGAGCTGTTGATGTCGGTAAATGATATGTACGTGCAGTTGACCCCGTATGCCATTGCACAAATTGTGGTGGAACGGGCTGCAGGGATATTGGAATCTATTGATAAGGGCGAGTATACGCCTGACGAGGTGCCTTGTGCCGGCTGGGATGATTATTTTGAAGTTCAAGTTGTCAGCGATGAGACTCTGTCGCTTCCGGTCGGGGGTGAAGATAAAGACAAGAAAGTTATTTCTCTGCAAGGTACTGCCCGTAGGAACCTTGCTGTGATCTGCTTTGGGCAATATCTGATGGCGATGAACGAACCTGCGTTGAAAGACCTTGAAGTGAGTTGCCTGACGCGGGAATATCAGTTGGAAGTTTTGGCGCACTCTTGGGAGAGCCTCGATACGGAGGGAGAAGCTTATTCCGGCGTAGGCGTGCCTGAGCATATCCGCAATTTTGTAGAGGCTCCGGCGCAGCAGGTTGGGCGGTTTTTGCCCGGGATCGCCAACATGCGGGCTTCGGGATTCTTCTTTCAATTGTTGCCATTGGCCTTGGTGGCTCTGCAGCAGGAGGAGGAGGAAGAAACCAAGCGTGCGCTTTTGCAGGAAGATGAGCGTGCGAAGCGGATGTATGGCGTTCAGTCTGAACCCGCTTGATTTCGAGACCTTATGTAAAAAGGGGCCGTTGATGCGGCCCCTTTTTTGTTGGGTTGACGTAAATCGGGTGGCTGTATACGGTGTGCCACTTTCTAAAGAGAATTCACCTTGCTGTTTTGGAGACGAACGATGCAGACTGAATGCATTATTTATAATATTCCGGTGGAGCATATGGCTGAGCTGATTGAAGCTTGGGTAGAGGCCCTGCTGCAAAACAAGCATCATCGGCCGGAAGGATTGCCGCTTTCGGTGGGAGTGGGTGGCGACATGGGTATGAAAAAGCCTGAAGTCGTTTCTGACCCGTTGAGCGATGAGCGAAGCAATGTGGTGAAGCTTAAGACAAAAGCCCCTCCACCGCGTACCGAAGGCCGGATTACCCTAAAAACTTTGTTAGAGGCGCGAGAGCATGTGGCGTACAAGCGCGCGAAAGCTCTTGCTTACTATGCTGGATTTCGGCTGGATGTAGGCGCCAACTGGAGCATGAAGCATGCGTTAGGCACGCCGAGTGCGTTGGAAGATGCCGCGAAAAAAGGGTGGAACCCTTTGCTCGACGAGAATGGGTTGGGCGGCATGGTGGCGACAGAGTTTACCGTGGTGCTGTTGCCGTTTGAGATGGCGGCGGCGAGCAAGCTGGAAGCTGTTTCGGAGATCAAATAACGAATAAAGAGGGGGCCGTTGATGCGGCCCCCTTTTCTTTTTTTACGCGCTTAGCGGCTGGCAACCTGGCGGTTGGAGTTGAGCGCGTTGTTCCAAGCCAGTTGGGCATTGGAGACGCGGCGCTTGAACTCGGCCAGTTGGGACTTGCTGAGCGGGTTGCCAGTGGGCAGTTCGGTGCTCATGGCATTCACGTATTGGCCGTTCTTGATGACCTCGTAGTGCAGGTGAGGGCCGGTGGAGACGCCGGTGGTACCCACGTAGCCGATAACCTGGCCTTGTTTGACCACGCTGCCGAGTTTCATGCCCTTGGCATAGCCGTTGAGGTGGGCATAGGCCGTGGAGTACGTACCGTTGTGTTCCACTTTGATAAAGTTACCGTGGCCGCCGTGGACGCCGATGAAGACGATCTTACCATCGCCGCTGGCCTTGACCGGTGTACCGGTGGGGGCTGCGAAGTCGGTTCCCTTGTGGGCACGGGTAAAGCCGAGCACCGGGTGCTTGCGGGCCATATCGAAATTACTGGAGATACGGGTGAACTCGAGCGGGGTGCGGAGCAGGAGCTTTTTCTTGCTGTTACCCTTTTCGTCCAGATACTCGTTATTGAACCAGTAGGCGGAGCGGGTTTCGCCAGCTACCGTGAACTCGGCAGCGAGAATGCGGCCGGTTTTGACGGTGACGCCCTTATCGTTCACGGTCTTTTCGTACATGACCTTAAAGGTATCGCCGGGGTGGATGTCGCGGGTATAGTCGAGATCCCAAGCAAACAGGCCCATGAACTGGTTAACTTGCTGCGGGGTAAGACCTGCGCGCGTTGCATCCTGATACAGGGAGTTACGGATCTCGCCAACGGCGGTGCCATTGATATCTTGCAGCGGCTTGGCAACCGACTTGGCGGAGGCCTGGCCGTTATTCAGGGACAGCGTCAGCTCTTCCTCCGGCTTGGGGCGGTAGGTGAGAGTTGCGTTCTTAATTTCGTAGGGAGCGCCTTCGACATAGCTGAGATGTAGGTCGGTTTTGGCGCTGACGGGCTTGGTGGCTGCGGGAGTGGAGATCGTCATAGTGGCGATCTGCTCGGGCGCGAAGCCGGCCTTTTTAAGAGTACCTGCCAATGTATCGCCGCGTTTCATGGCGATTGTACGTTGCACCTGCAACTGCGGAAGGTCTTCCGAGCTGTGGGCAGCGGTTTCATCGGCGGGGGTGCGCAGGGTGGCGGTTGCGGTTTCGGTACTTGCCAGGTTGGCGGCCAGATATCCGGAACAGGCAAGACTGCCTATGATGAGGGTGCGGCGGATAGCCAAGTTTCTCTCCTTGTTAGCAGCCCGCATTCCCATTGTTCTTATTTGGGATGAAGGGCCGTTGGCTCGGTGCGTTTTGAGCCATCACAAGGGGGACATATGCCGGAGGTGAGGGGGTATTGTCAAGAATTGGTGCCGCTTACGCTTGGTAGGACATCGGAGAGGGTGTGACTTTTCAGTGTATTTAGGGATTCTTTCGATGTGGTATTTACGGCTCGGTCTGCCACTCAAGGTGGCATGTTTCACGGCTGCGCTTGTGACAGGAGGTTTTCTACACTATATAATAGGTAAGTGATCATCTCTTTCCGTTTCATAACGCGCCCAGCGTGCGATACGTGACGATGGTCATTTCCACTGGCTCTACACATGAACGGGGCTTATTTATAACCCACGAACACGAGGCGAATGATCGTGGCTACTCGCAATACAATACCTCTGACATTATTGGCGGCAATCACTCAGACAGAGTTGGCGGACAATCCATTTGCCCTGCAAGCTCATAAACGCATGACCAGTCTTTGCAACAGCTTCTCGGAGCAGTTGTTCGGCGATATGTGTGAACAGCGTATGGACTATCGAGGACTGGGTTCTGTTTGGACTGAGGTTCAGAAAGACCTGTATGATGCAATTCGTCATGAATGGTTCCGCAGAAAAAGGCCGGGCCGCGTGAATGAACTGCTTGCTGCGGCGACTGAAGGATTGAGTCAGCTTGATCCGCGCTTCGGTGAAATGAACTTATATGTATTGTTGAAGCATCCCGGACTCATTTACATCGGTTTGGTTCAGTACTACGTGAAGGGTTATGACGAAGAAAAGCGCATGGTGACGGACTACCACCAGCACTTTTTGGTTGTAGGGAACGCGCTGGCGGCGTGATTTCCAGGAAGAACGATATGCAAAAGCGCGAATGCGCGAGGCGGGGCGGCTCAGTTTTGAGCCGCCCCGCTTGTTTTTTTCAAATTTTGTTGAGGTGAGGGGTACTGGAATTATAGGGGTTTTTAAGAAAAACGAAGAAAGTTTCATTTTTTGTTGAGAAGAGGTGTTGACAGGGGGTGGGGGTCGGGCTATACCCCGCTTCGTCAGCGACAGACACCCAAGAGAAAGCCGGAAACGGAAGGGGTGAGAAGCGAGGGAAACCAAGCGAAACAGCCGACAAAGTTCTTTGAAAATTGAATAGGCAAGATACAAGCAAATCTTCAAAGATTCTCGCAAGAGAGTTTGATAGAAGGTTTGTACAAGACAGAATAGAACAATTAACGAGGTTCAGACAGTATCGACATCAGACTCTAACCGGTCGGCCGATATAATGAACTTCAGATTAATTGTCTAAGGTTCGTTAATTTTGGTGAGCTTCGGCTCATTATTGAGAACGTAATTTAAGACGCATAATGAATTCAGCATGCTTCCTTTTAGCGAGGAAGATGCAGCCTTGTATCGGACCGGCTTGGCTTCCTACTTTAGTAGGGAACACATCAAGTTGAGAGTTTGATCCTGGCTCAGAGCGAACATTGGCGGTAGGCTTAACACATGCAAGTCGAGCGAGGCGTAATAGTCGAGCGGCGAACGGGTGAGTAATACATGGAAATCTACCTAGAAGTGGGGGATAACGTTCAGAAATGAACGCTAATACCGCATAAGCCCGAAAGGGGAAAGCGTTGCAGCGCTTTTAGATGAGTCCATGGCTGATTAGCTTGTTGGTGAGGTAATGGCTCACCAAGGCGACGATCAGTAGCTGGTCTGAGAGGATGACCAGCCACACTGGAACTGAGACACGGTCCAGACTCCTACGGGAGGCAGCAGTGGGGAATCTTGCGCAATGGGGGCAACCCTGACGCAGCCATACCGCGTGAGTGATGAAGGTCTTCGGATTGTAAAGCTCTTTCGGCGGGGACGACGATGACGGTACCCGCAAAAGAAGTCACGGCTAACTTCGTGCCAGCAGCCGCGGTAATACGAAGGTGGCGAATGTTGCTCGGATTCACTGGGCGTAAAGCGTCTGTAGGTGGCTTGTTAAGTTAGAGGTGAAAGCCCCGCGCTCAACGTGGGAACTGCCTTTAAAACTGGCGAGCTTGAGAGTATCAGAGGAAGGCGGAATAACTGGTGTAGAGGTAAAATTCATAGATATCAGTTGGAACATCCATGGCGAAGGCAGCTTTCTGGGGTATTTCTGACACTGAGAGACGACAGCGTGGGGAGCAAACAGGATTAGATACCCTGGTAGTCCACGCCGTAAACGATGCATACTCGCTGTCGGGTTCGCTACAGAACTCGGTGGCTTAGCTAACGCGGTAAGTATGCCGCCTGGGGATTACGGCCGCAAGGTTAAAACTCAAAGGAATTGACGGGGACCCGCACAAGTGGTGGAGCATGTCCATTAATTCGAAGATACGCGAAGAACCTTACCAAGCCTTGACATCCTGGTAGACTTTCCCTGAAAGGGGAGGGGCATTTAGTTGGACCAGTGACAGGTGTTGCATGGCTGTCGTCAGCTCGTGTCGTGAGATGTTGGGTTAAGTCCCGCAACGAGCGCAACCCTCGCCTTTAATTG
>QFOU01000087.1 GCA_003241595.1 Pseudomonas fluorescens | reverse complement strand
GAAAACCGCATCACCAACCTTAAATGGGGAGAAGCACCTGCAACCGCATCGGTTGTAACCCAGCATCCGGCCTTTGCACCGTTGGAATCTTATTTTAAGGGCAAAACGCCGTTCGATACCTCTATCAGCCAACATCTCGCATTGCAGGGCACACCCTTCCAACAGCGCGTGTGGCAAGCTCTTCTGGAGATTCCGCAAGGCCAGACCATGACCTACGGCCAACTCGCCACACAATTGGGTACCAGCCCGCGTGCTTTGGGCGGCGCAGTGGGGGCCAACCCGATCCCCGTGATCATTCCCTGCCACCGCGTTATGGGCCAAAACGGTAAACTCACTGGCTTCTCGGCACCGGGTGGAGTGATTACTAAACAATGGCTGCTCAATCACGAAGGAATTACATGTTAAATATCAATGCCTGTCGCGCAGTCTTACTCACTGCCGCTCTTTTCGCGTCAGCATGTGCATCCAGCGTAAATCCCAAGCAAAATCTTGAGCTTACATTCCAAAATGGCCAGACTGCGATCGTTAAATTAAACGATACGAATCCTGAGATCCGCAACGCGTTTTTGAACTGGGTAGACCAGGGCGTATACGCGCAAACCCCCGTCTACCGCCAGTTTCCCGGTGTTTTTCTTCTCGCAGGCAAACCCCGCTTAAAGGGAGAGGGTTATATCTCCGGTCCCGGCACTCCACTTAAGCCAAAGCATCCCCATTACGGACAAATTGGCCTTGTAATTCATGCAGATGGTACAGTTGGCCCCGAACTTCTCATGGTTTACGGTGTCGGCCTGACTTCATGCTGTGAAGCCCCGCAAAGCATTGTAATTGGTAGAATTACTTCCGGAAAAGGCGATCTGGGAACAGTTCAACGCGGCGATAACCTGCAAACCATTGCCATCCAACCCTAAAAAAGGGTAGGGAAGGGGCATGAGCATGCCCTACACCTACGAACTCCCGCCCGAGCTTCTCGCACACACCCCCGCCGAGCCTCGCGATAGCGCGCGCCTGCTCCAATGGCCCCAAGCCACTGAAACCGCTTTTCATGAGTTACCTAACCTTCTGAATGAAGGGGATTTGCTGATTATCAACACCAGCAAGGTCATCCCCGCACGCCTTTACGGAACCCGTCCAGCCCGCGAAAGTGGTAATCCCGATATCCCAGTAGAATTCTTGCTCCACCGCCCGCTTAAGCCAGATCTCACGGAATGGCAAACCTTCGCCAAACCCACTCGCCGCATCAAAGCCGGAGATATTATTACTCTGGAGGGCAACGCCACCGCCGCCATCTTGCAAACCGAGCCCCACGTGGTCATCCAGCTCAACCTCAACCCTCAGGATATTCCAACGTATCTGGAAGCCAACGGCCACACACCACTCCCTCCCTATATCAAGGCGGAAGATACTCCAGAAACCCGTGCCCGCTATCAAACCGTCTATGCCGATAGCACTAAATCCGGCTCCGTAGCCGCCCCAACAGCAGGCCTGCATTTCACACCAGAAGTCTTTGCAGCTCTCACTGCCAAAGGTATCAAAACCGCGCCCGTCACCCTCCATGTCGGCGCCGGCACATTCCTGAATCCGACTGAAGAACAGCTTAAATCCGGCGTCCTCCACGCCGAATACGCCATGCTGCCCGCTTCAACTGCGCAACTCATTGCCGAAACCAAAGCCCGCGGCGGTAACGTCATTCCCGTCGGCACCACGGCTCTTCGCACGGTTGAAACCTGGGCCAAACTTGGCAGTCCCGCCGAAGGTTTTGCCGCCGATACAACCCTCTTCATTCGCCCCGGCTTCGAGTTCAAAGTGGCCGATAAACTTATGACCAACTTCCACCTGCCCGGCTCCAGCCTCCTTATGCTGGTGGCCGCTTTTATTGGAGAAGATAATCTTCCCAAACTTTACACTCACGCCATCAAAAACAAGTTCCGCTTCTACTCGTTTGGCGATACCTCCCTGCTAACGAAAGCCTAATCCCATGAGAATGACCTTCGAACTCCTCAAAAAGTCCTCCAAAAGCAGCGCCCGCCGCGGCCGCCTGCACACCGCTCATGGCGTGGTGGAAACCCCTATCTTCATGCCAGTCGGCACGGTCGGAAGCGTGAAAGCCGTCCGCCCCGATCTCCTCAAAACCGAACTCAATGCCCAGATCATTCTCGGCAACACTTTCCACCTCTACCTCCGCCCCGGCCACAAGCAAGTAGAGCAACTCGGCGGCCTCCACAAGTTCATGAACTGGTCCGGCCCCATCCTTACCGATAGCGGCGGCTTCCAGGTTTTCAGCCTCGCCAAACTGCGCAAGATGTCAGAAGATGGCGTCACCTTCAAATCCCCGATCGATGGCTCCACTCACCACATTACACCGGAATACAGCACCCAGATCCAACACAGCTTGGATGCGACCATCACCATGGCCTTCGATGAATGCACCCCATACCCCGCCACACACGAGGTCGCCCGCACGTCCATGGAGCTCTCCATGCGCTGGGCGGCCCGCAGCCGTGCGGCCTTCATTCACCGTCCGGGCTACGGCCAGTTCGGCATTCAACAAGGCAGCCTGTTCCCCGATCTTCGTAAAGAATCGACCGACAAACTCCTCGACATCGGCTTCGAAGGCTACGCCATCGGCGGACTCGCGGTCGGAGAACCTTCTGAAGAGCTCCACCACGCCATCCCCATGACCGCATCTCTGCTGCCCGAAGATAAACCCCGCTACCTCATGGGCGTGGGTTACCCTTCGGATATCATTAAAGCGGTTTTAGCTGGCGTCGATATGTTCGACTGCGTGCTTCCTACCCGCAACGCACGTAACGGCATGGCCTTTACCTGTGAAGGCACCATCAAGGTCGGCAACGCCGCTCACAAACTGTCCGAGCTTCCGCTCGACCCCCAATGCACCTGCCACACCTGCAAAACCTATAGCCGCGCCTACCTGCACCATCTTCATAAGGAAGACGAGATCCTCGGCCATATGCTGCTTACCCACCACA
>QFOU01000011.1 GCA_003241595.1 Pseudomonas fluorescens | reverse complement strand
TTCACATTGAGTGTGAAAATGAAGAAAAATAGCGCTGTGCCTGGCTTGTTTTGTGAATAAGCGCTTACATAAGTTTTTTTTAAATAAAATCAAAGTATGGTGGCTTCAGGTGTTGTGCGCCGCACAATGCTCCAAAGTTGAGTTCAAAAAAACGCCACTTTTGATCAAAGTGGCGTAAAAATAAGAAAACAACTGTTACTTGATAACAACATATCGAGGTGGTTTGTATGCAGTTGGGTTTGAAGGGGTTTCGTTCTGTTTGGTTGTATTGGGGGTGTTGAGAGGCCTTAGGATGCGGCTCAATATGGCATTAAGTCTGGGCCACCCTGTCTGAGTCAGCTGTAGGTGGTTTGCCTTAATTTGGAGGAGGCCGGATTGGCATAGGAGTGTGATGTCTGAGGTAGAAATTGCTTCTTCATATACCTGTTTCCCGAATGTTTTTTGAAGAGATTCCATATCAACACCCTCTAGAAGGCGTAAACCTAAGAAAATCGCTTCCTGTGCGGTCTCGGCTGCGGTTAGCGAGTGGGTGATGATTGTAGGCTCAGAATTGGCAGTCCGTCGCAGATAACCATCCGGTTGGCGTATGACATGTGTGGCAATAATGTGATTGTCTTCGGTTCGGACGCGGCCATGTGCTCCAGCCCCGATGCCGAGATATTCGCCATACTGCCAGACGTGCGTATTATGAACACAGTGCTTGCCCGGTTTGGCAAAATTGCTGATCTCATAATTAATATAGTTGTGGTGACTTAAAATCTCGCGGGTGGCATCAAAAAAGTCGGCCTCAACATCGCTGGAAACCGGCTCCCACAGTCCTTTTCGAACGTCTCTGAAAAAATGCGTATTGGGTTCGATTGTAAGTTGATAGGCTGAGATGTGAGCGAGGTTCCGCTCAGCGAGCAGGGAAAGCTGATCTGTCCATTCTTCGAGTTTTTGGGAGGGGAGGCCATATATGACGTCCGCATTAACATTATCAAACACTTGTTGGGCTGCATCAAGGGTTTTTAGGCTTTCTTCAGCAGAGTGATGGCGCCCTAAGAATTCAAGCCACTCTTGTTTAAGTCCCTGAATGCCAATGCTGACGCGATTTATGCCAATAGATTTAAGTTCATTAAAAAAATCAATGGCTTCCTTGTTGGAGTCGAAGCTGGTTGGGTTGCACTCTAGTGTAATCTCTGTGTTGTGAGATATTTTGCCAAGTTTTGAACATGAATCAATGATTTGAGCGAGGCTGTGTGCGCTCATAAGGCTTGGTGTTCCGCCTCCAAAAAAAAGGCTGGCAATGGGGCGTTGTGATGTGAAAAATGGCGATGTTTTGTGGTCGCCTGTGATTCCTGAGTCGCCCCAAAAGTGAAAATCGTTTAAAACAGCTCTGACATAGGTTTCCTCATGTATGGTGCTTTCGTGGCTATTAAAGTCACAATAGGGGCATTTAGCCTTGCACCATGGCCAGTGAACGTAGACGGCAAAGGGTGTGGAATTGGCTGCATTAAGCATGATCTGCGCTCGATATCATTTTAAGAGCTTCAAGAAGCGATCTGATAGCTTTTCCGCGGTGGGAATGTGCTTGTTTTTCCTGTTGGCTCATTTCGGCAAAGGTGAGTGTCTCGCCAGCGGGTCTAAACACCGGGTCGTAGCCAAAGCCTCCAGCGCCGGAGCTTTCTAAAGTGATCTCGCCATCGCAGATGCCTTCAAAGAAAAGTGTTGTTTGGTGTGGGATGTGAAGGGCGAGAACGCAAATAAAGCGAGCTTGACGCTCGGGTTCTGGGATAGCTTTCATTTCATGAAGGAGCTTCTCCCATCCGCCGTAAGTTGCCGTATGAAGTCCTGGTCTTTCATTGAGGCAGTGAACCTCTAATCCAGAATCGTCGGCCAAGGCGATGAGGCCTGTAGCGTTACTCGCTGCTAAGGCTTTTATGTGTGCGTTGTCGTGAAAGGATGCGCCATTCTCCTCGGGAATAGTTAGATTTAGCTCGGCAGAACTTGTGAGGGTCCATCCGAATGGTTGGAGGGCGCTACGCATCTCAGAGATCTTGCCAGCATTGTGGCTGGCTAGAATGAGTTTGCGTTCAAGTGACTGAGTTAGAATAATATTTTCAGCTTTTTTTTGCATAGAGATTTCCAGTTCGTGTCAATCCTATTTATTTTGAAAAATAGAGACGAAATAAGGGGTGATGTGTTTATGCACTAAGTGGGTATTTACTTAAAAAACGTACGCGCAAAATCAGTATATTAAGCGGCAAGCTTCAGTGCGCGGTTTTGAAGGTCCATAAGTTGTCGAATGCCCGTGGCTGCGAGATTCTGCATGATAGTGAAATCAGTGGAGGCGATAGGGTGTTGTTCGGCGCTCATTTGAAGTTCGATCCATCCTCCATTACCGGCCATAACAAAATTGGCATCTGCAAGCGCTGAGCTGTCTTCTTCATAGTTCATATCAAGAACAACTCCTGATGCCAGGCTTCCACAAGAAATGGCGGCAACTTGGTCCATAAGCACGGGGCCTTTGAGGCGTTTTTGGCGCTCTAATTCCTGTAATGCTAAGGCAAGCGCTACATAAGCGCCTGTAATCGAGGCTGTGCGTGTGCCTCCATCTGCAACAATTACATCGCAGTCCAGCCAAATTGTAAGTCCATCCATATTCTTCATATTGGAAACGCTCCGAAGCGAACGTCCGATAAGGCGTTGAATTTCAAGTGTTCGACCTTCTTGCTTGCCTTTACTGGCCTCGCGATCTTTGCGGTCTGCGGTTGCGCGGGGCAGCATTCCATACTCGGCAGTGATCCAGCCTTGCCCTTTTCCTTTTAGCCATTGAGGAGTTCTATCCTGTGTGCTGGCGGTACAAAGGACTTCTGTGCGGCCAAATTTGATCAGACAACTGCCCTCTGCATGTGGGTTAACTCCAGTCGTAAGGCTGATTTCGCGCAACTCGGATGCGCTTCGTCCGTCGATGCGCGGTGTATTTTCTGAGGGGGTGGGCATACGTTGCTCCTTCATTGATAGAAAAACCTCTTAAAGAAGTCTGGTAGGGCCTGCAAGCAATAACGTTCAAGGGTGTTGATACATGTGAAACATGTGAGGTGAGGTGATGCTTGATTGCACTATTTGTTTTCGCTCAAATAAAGGTCTATTGCTTTTATGAGGTCTGAGACGTGTGTCGAGGTGTTAACTTTATGCATCGTAATAATGATTGTTTTATCCGGGCCAACGATGAATGTCTGACGTGCCATGCCCATGTATTTTCGACCATACATGCTTTTCTCCTGCCAAGTTCCATAAAACTCTGCTGCAGTGTGCTCGGGATCGCTAAGTAAATCAAAGGGAAGATTTTCTGAGTCTTTGAATTTACGCAATAATTTTGGAGAGTCCGGGCTGACTCCGTAAATTGTAATACCTCTGTTAATGAGATCATTCCAGTTATCTCGTATTGCACAAGCTTGAACTGTGCAGCCCGAGGTGAGAGCCTTGGGGTAAAAGTAAATAACCACAAACCGACTTAGTGAATCTAAGGGGTTTACAGGGTTTTCATCTTGATTAAGGAGGGTAAAGGTCGGAGCTAAATCGCCGACGGCAGGTTGCGTCATGGGTGTGTCTTTCATCTGATGTCCAGATGCTAGGCAGCCTTGATGGGGTTCGCAATCACAAAATTCGCTAGGTCGAGTATAAAGCTAATGAATGATGTAATGAAAGAGTGAGCTATGTCTGTGAAACAAGTGTCTCCCGCGAAGGCGAAGGTTGGCAAGAAGTCTATGTCATCGAGTGGTGGCAAAAAGGCGGTTGATAGTGTTTCCGTCAAAGAGAATTTGAATTTATCACACGGAGAAAAAAAGAATTTAACTGTTGCGGGGTGGATTCAAGATGTCTCACTCGAGGTGCCTGGTCTTATTCAAGTAGATGAGTATTCTGTGGGGCAGCGAGAGCTCGAGTTTTCTGTGGGTATGCGTCAGCAGGAGTTCGGTAGCGTTGTTCGATCAGAGTTGCGTGCTCGTGCGTTAGTGCATGCTGGCGGAAATGTCTTGGCGTTGGTTGAAGCGAGTTATGTGTGTGATTTGGGTAAGAATGAAGTGTTTGAAAGTCTGCCACATGATTTGTATGAACAGTTGAAGCCTAAAATGGAGCTGCTGCTTGAAATGAGTGGTCATACGCCACCATTGCCGGAGACTCTTAAGCAAGTTGAGGCTTAAATCCCCTTAAGAAAATAATGCAACACCCCTATTCGGGGGTGTTTTTATAGGTGTGGTATCTGTGTGGGATGTTTGTTTTTTCATGGATTAAAATATTTTTTATTCTCATAAAATGAATGAGATGTGAAAATATTGAGCTAAATAAAAAAGCCTCACATGAGGCTTTTTCTTTGAAATATAAGAGGTTATTTTTTAAAGTAGGCTTTTTGCGAATTGGCTGATAACCGGAAGAATTCCGCCACGCACAAACACAATGGCAACAATTAATACTACAGGGGTGAGGTCCAGCCCGCCGATGAGTGGGATGTAAGGGCGAAGCTTTTCCATCACAGGCTCAGTAATATTCCGGAGGATGCGAACGAGGGGATTGAGGGGGTCCGGGTTGACCCAGCTGAAGATGGCTACAGCAATGATGATACAGGTATAGATTAAGAGTAATACGTCAATGATATTGACGGCCTGAAGTAGGGGGTAGCCTAGTGCGTACATGGATATATCTCCTTTTATTTCGATAATAGATAGCATATCCTCTTTTGAAAGAAAGCGTTCAAGGCGCTCTGGAGGCTAACATCCAAGCATTAATCGTTGTTTGTGATAGGGTTTGTTCTAAGGAGTGGTCTGAGGCTGGCTGCTGTGTTGTTCTGAAGTCATGTAAATGGAGGTTTAAGTGACACATGCAAGGATTGTTAAAATAAGTGGTATTTTTATGTCATGTTAGTCACACCTGAATCTAACTATGGAACCCTATGTGTTTCACATGCAACGTGTGCTCTGAGTAATCAAATGGGGGGGCAAAGCGCTGACCTGTGGTCTATTTATTTGAAAAAGCGTGTGGCTTTGAGTGTTTGGGGTGGGGCTTCGCTTTTAAGCTTGCTCTCGCTAGATGTAGTATGGGCTGCAGAAGAAGTTTGTATCGACTACTATACTGTGGGGGAAAGTAAGTGTCAGCCTGCAGCAAGTACGCCCATTGCAATGCCTGAGGGCGGGAATGGACCGCAGTTGGCTGGGCCATCGTCTTCCAAAAAAACCGATCCGGTTGAGGATTATCTTGCAAATTATGGTAAGCCGCCTCGTGAATTTGTAGAATTTTACCTGAATCCAACGGCCGAGAATGCACAGAAATGGGTGACAACCTATCAGGGCATTTTGCAGCGTGGCCAAGAGCTGTCGCGCGCTTGGGGGGATGCTGAAGAACTATATAAGAGTGGGATTTCTCCTACTGTGGTTTCCCCAAAGCTGGCAGCTCAGCCTGTGCAGTCGCAAGGAGCTGTTCCTGTAACAGAGAAGCTTGCTCCCTCATCATCCGTTGTGAGTTTTGGAGCTTTTGCACCTGGCTCTAGTTCTGTGTCGGATGGGCTTGGTGGAGTGCGTATGGCGCCTATTGGGGTGACTTATTACTACAGTCAAACATGCCCATATTGCACCCGCCTTACGCCAGAACTTTCTTTATTATCAAAGGAAATGTCGAGTAAGTTAGAACTTACTTGCGTTGACGTGACTCCTCTTGGGGTGTCGTCTCGGCCTGATGAAGGCTTTATAACCTCAAAGTTGCCATGTAAGTGGCGTTTGCCAGAGCAAGGGGAGGTGGAATCTGTGGGGGTGCGTCAAACTCCGACCTTGATGATTCAAAAAGAAGGGAAGTCTCCTATGAAGCTTTCTGGTTACGTGCCTCTTGCGCAACTTCGAAAGTATTTCGAGTAAATGTGATAGGGATCTGAAGCTTCAAATTGTGCTTAAGCAAGATTGTCAGGATGTATTTGTGCTGTGCCATATAAAATGTATGTAAGAGGCGAGAGATTGCTCTTATAATGTTTGAAGAAGGCAAATAAGGATCAAAATAGATGGCAGAAGGACAATCGGGTGCTGCGCCAGCTCTCCATAAGGCGGGGCAGTCTGGTTTCGTAGTGGAACGCCTTAAATGGGCGTCTCGGCCTATGGGGTTGTTATTGCTTGTATTGTGGGTCTTGCATCCCTCTACCGCCAATCAAACCGACTACCTGCACATGGCTCTTGTGGGCTTTTTGGTTGGGGTTGGGTACGGGTTTGTGGTGTATGGCAGTAAGTTGCGAATTTACATGTCTTTATCTTCATATTCACAAAGATTTAAACCAAATCGAGTTCCAGACGAGTATTATTGGGGCAACGTTGCGCAAGTCATGTTTGATAATAATTAGGAAAAGCCATGAGCCAGGATTTATTTATTAATTCAAACCTCTTGTCGCGCCACTGTCTGGGAATTGCGGCTACGGGTGGTGGTAAGTCGAATTTTCTTAACCTGATCCTTAAGCAACAGATGATGCGTGGCGGGGGTGTGGTGCACATCGATGGTAAGAATAATAAGGACGCGATTCGCGAATTCCTGACTTTGGCGAAGCAGCATAACCGTTGGCAGGATGTTCGTATTATTAATATTGATGAGGCTTCCTTAAGTAATACCTATAATCCGCTTCTTCGTGGGGATGCCGAAGAGCTGACAACGCGCATCATGTTGTTGATTGGTAGTGGTGGGGATTCATTCTTTCGCTCGCAGGCGAGTAAGGGGCTGGGGGCGATCTCGGGTCTTCTTAAGCGCATGAATGTGCCGTTTAGCTTTGCGGATCTCTCCGTTCTGATGGGGAGTGAGGGGGCTTTGCGCTACTTACTACGCGAGGGGCCTAAGGATACGCGTGAATATACTGATTATAAGATGTTTTTCGATCAGCTTTTAGAGCCTGACCGTCGTACGGGCGCAATGATTGTTAGCGAAAAGCGTCTTCAACATACTTTTGGAGACTTATTAGGTAAGTTGGCGGCTTATGCGCGTGGCCAGGCTCGGGATGTGTTGAATTCCTATAATCCTGAAGTAGATTTATTACAGGCTATTAAAGAGAATCTGTTGGTTTATGTGGCTCTTCCTATGTTGAGCAAAGCGGAGGTGGCGAGTGATTTTGCTAAAATCTTCTTGTCCGACTTGCGTACCGCGGTGGGGCAATTGCAGAACGTGCCGCCCGAGCAGCGTCCTAATCCGACATTCTTGTGCTTGATGGACGAGTTTAGTAGCTATGCTATGCCAACTTTGGCTCCGTTGTTTGAGCAGGCGCGCTCTGCCAATATATGTTTGTTCCCCTTTATTCAGACGGTATCCTCTCTTTCGGATAAGGAGCGTGGGTTGAGTGTGGACTTTGCCCAAAAAATTATTGGTAACACTTGGAATAAAATAAGCTTTGTTCTGAAAGATCCAGAATCGTGTGAGCAAATGAGTAAGATTGCTGGTCAAGCGTTGAAGGAGTTTGTGAGCAAAAGTGTGTCTGAAAATGTCGGGTTTGCATCGGGCGCACAAGATGCATCAATGCTGGCGACAACGAACCGTGGTCGTGGTGTGAGTAAATCCATTCGCGTGGAGTATGATGCGGTGGCGCGTCCTGAGGACTTTAGCAATCTAAAGGTTGGTGAGGGGATTTACATGGGGCCGAGTGGTGTTGTGAAGATTCATGTGCCTTTGGTTAAGTTGGGGCGTGCCACTGGCGAAATTGAGTTTCCGCGTTTCCGTATGCCAGCAACTCCGGGGTTGGCGGTTGCTGAAAAGTACCATATGTTCAGCGCAACGGGCGGCTAAAGCTGTTCTTAGTATAAAGCGTCAGGAGTTGTGTGGATGATTGCTCAGTTAGCCGAGATCTACGTTAATTTGATCGAGCCGGGTATTAAGATCCTGCTGGTTGTTATTGTGGTTGCATTTATTGTTTATGGTTTCAATATGTTGCGTGGTGGTAAAGCCAATGAAGGTGTTGTTGGGGCGTTTGTAACGGGGTTGGTCAAGCTGGTCGTGAAAGTCTTAAAACTTATCGGTCGCGGTTTCTTGGCGTTTATGGGGTTTGCTGTGCGCACCTTTAAGCTTCTTTTTGCGACTGTTCGCGACTTCTTCCGTTCGCAAGATTTGTAAAATCAATTAGTTTTAATATTAAATGTTGCTGATTTGTTTTTTTAGTTGCAAATAACCATCATTAGTATTTGAGCAACATGCGTGCGTCGAATTGTGTCTTATTTTTAATCTGACCGCTTGCCGACACTGAAAAACAGACTTTAGTATTCCTGCAGAACCTCGAGAGGTATTTCGAGATATATAATAAGGAAGAATGGGGGCTGGTGATGGCGCAGGCATATCAACCCAAAGTGTGGCAGGTGAAGGCATCGTTGGGGGTGGTCATTCTTGCGGCGGTCACTTCAGGGTGTCAGTCATCTTCTGCAGGTATGGCATATGCCGCGCCGCCCTACCCCGCCTATGATTACAGCGGCATTTCACCCGCGGCAGGGCCCGTTGCTCAGTCTCCAATGCCATCTCAAGTTGTGCCGTCTTACCCGCCTGCGGCCTATCAGGCGTTGGAAGCCGCTAATATTGAGTTGAAAGAGCGTCTCGAACGCGTGGAAAAAGCGATGCTGCGCCTCGATCGTCGTATGCAGCTTGTTGAGCGCAATGAGTTGGGACGTATGGGGGGGCAGACAAGCTCGCTGGGGGCGCCAACGGCACCTCAGTCGGGTTACGTCGCATCGACGTCATCGGGTGAGATGTCGAGTAGCGATGAGCAGGTGGCAATGAAAGCGCTGAATATAGGTGCGGATGCGTCGGATTATCGCCCTGTCGCAAGTCGTGGTGAGGCAATTACATCCGCACTACAGGCGGCGCCTAGCTTGTCATCCACGTCATTTAGCGGTGAAGTTGCCTCATCGGGGGAAGGTGTTCGCGTAGCAAGTCGCAATAATCTTCCCTCTCTGGCCGACCCGGCTCCGTCTGTTGGGCGTTCGCTTCAGCAGGGTAATAGCGATGTCGCAATCTGGACGGTGAAGTATGAACCGAGCAAGGTCTGGCCGGATAGGGCTCAGCTGCCATCGAGTCGCGATGTGGTAGAGGCCTTGCGTAAAAATGGTACCGCCACCATTTACGCGCGTGGTAAAAACGCGAATGCGGTGGAGTTCCGTGAGCGTGTAAAGGCGCTCAGTCGCTATCTTTCAAAGGTAAGCAGTCTTGAGAGTGTGCCAATCGCGGCTATGGCGGCGCCTCACTTGGATGATGAGACGATCGAGATCCTTGCAACCCACTAAGTGCGCGTTGCACACAATCCTCGCATAAAGCTTGTGCAGTCTCTTAAAAGGGGCTGCGCTATGCTTGTTATATCGGAATAACCGTCCTATCCTTCATGCACGTTCGTACTTACTTACGGGGCCGAACGAGACCTATGCGGAAACATCCGCAAACGTGCACGGAAACTTAACTTTCCGATCTATAACCAAAATAAAGGCACCTTTCATGACCGACGCCCCCTCGTCTTCCATGTCTCCCTCTCAATCCTACGGCGGCCAAGGCAATTCTGGCCCCGGTGGTGGTGCCGAGAATAGCGGGCTTGAAGCCGCTCTCGGTGCTGTTCTTAATAAGCATCTTTCCAAAGGTAACGCTCAGTTCCGTGCGCGTCTGCTGAACCAGATGGTTCAATTAGCGCGTCATGGTAACTTTGCTGAGACCTTTATCCGTACGACGCCCGAAGGTACTGATATGGTGAACTTTGCGCGTTTGTGGGAATACGTATTGGTGCAGGCCGACCGTCAGACGCGCGGCTATGTGGCCAAAACCAGCCGTAACGAGTTCGAGCAAACCCGTAAAGATTTCGAGGACTGTGTCGATTTCATGGTGAGCAAACTGCGCAGTGCCAGTCAGCGCCACAAGCTCGACCTGTCTGGGACGAACTTCATATCGCGTGTGGCTCAGCGCTACGGCGTTTCCGATAAGGTGCGCAAAGGCCCGTCCCCAGTGGCTGAGCAAGCCGCAGTTACCGAAGCTGTATCGCATGCTCCTGTAGCTGAAATGGCTCCCGAAGCGCCGCGTCCAGCTGCTAAGCCGAAAACATCCATGCCGGATGTGGATGATCTTTAAATCGATTAGGCAAGAACGCCCGCGCTCTGCGGGCGTTTTTTTATGCTGAGATTTTGGATGGCACGTGAAACAGAGAGGGCTGGTCAGCGAAGCAAAGCTGCCGTAAGGTTCCGTCAGTTAAACCAGCAACCTTGAGCTGAACGGAGATTTCCCATGGCTGATAAATCCAGTATGTCTGCAATTAATACAGTGATCGTGTTCGGTCTTATAATAGGGTTGTGTGTTTGGCTGGCCATGGTTCTGACAAGTCAGGGGGAGCGCCGTTTGGAGCAAGCATGTAAACCAGTTGAGTACTCGACCCAGTTCTTGCATGAAATGGTGACCACGGTCATTGGCCGTCAGCCAACATGGACTCTCTATGTCCAAAGCTACCTGATGACCGGCTGTTATTATGGATTCAGTGTCATTATGTCGGAAGGGACCTCTGCCAGTCCCTTGGATGGCTCGGTGATCCGTAAGGAAGAGGAAGCTACCGGCGGCATTCAATAAGGATTAAGCGATAAAAAACCACCCTGCGGGGTGGTTTTGTGGTGAACCTTAAAACAGTTCGGAGAGGCGTGAGTCAATCTGCCCTGCTTGTGATTGGGCGTGGGCAAGCAGCTGATTGTTATCCATAACGACTTCGGGCATGTCTTGAGCGGCTGGAATTTCAATCCACGCGCGCAACACGTTGGCATAGCGGCTGGCATCCGGAGTGATTTTCAAAGCGGGTCCCCATACGTGGTTTCCGAGTAGTAAATTGAAACACGCGTTACTGGCATCTTGTCCATCATGACTGCTGGCGACAAATCTCTCTTCCAGCATCAAGTTAGCGAGGTGGGGCCATGCGGGATGCTGAATGCCACTGCCGGTATCCCATAGGCCGAGTGATTGGCGTAGGCTGGGTTTGAGGAGTGGTGCAAGGACTTGGAGAAGAGTCTCTTGTTTAAGCCAGATACTGTCATCAGCTAGCTTGAGGCAGGTGGAAGTGGTGCTGGTATCGTTTTGGGGGGAGAGGTCGCTTAAAAACGCTGGCCATTGTTGTTGAAGGTTGTTGCGCAGGTCTTCAAGTTGTTCCGGGCTGAGCTGGTCAAGCTCGCGTACATCCAGATTTTGTAGCTGTGCATCGGCACGCCACATATACTCAACTAGCTCACGGGCAAGCGTGCCGCCATTCAGGGGCAGGAGTGTCGGTGTGGCATGGTAACGCAAAGCGACAAGAAGCGCGCGCTGAATGTCTTGCCCTTCCGAAGTGTTCTTCAGTTCACGGAAAGCGGGGAACGTGGAAATGACAAACGCAGTAATTCCGCCGTGTGGCTGGCAGCGCTGCACAAATTTAACCTTGTCACGCTGGAAGATATGCCAGAGGGAGGCGCTGGTGCGGATCTCGCTGTAGGCGTGCACAAGGGCCAGATCTTTGGCAAGAGCTGCAACGCGGTGCCAAGGGCCTGCGCCGGGCATGTGGCGTACTACCTGCCAGCGGGCGATGGCTTGCTCATACAGGCTGGTGAACTCTTTGCCGGCGCTGGCTTCATTTTGGATGTTCTGAGCATTTAAATGAATGGGCCAATAACGGTATCCTTGAAGGAAGCCAATAAGTTCGGCTTCAAGGGGGTTCAGGCCGGGCCATTCCGGTGGGGCGACCATTTGTGGGAGGAATTTAGGAAGGGCGAGCTTGACGGCGCTACCTCCGATTTCAAAGCCGGTTCCAAATTCATCAACGGCTTCAGCTTCAAAGCCGGTTTTGAGATTGCGGCGCATATTTCCAAGGAAAACGGCGGCCCATACAAGTAAGAAACCAGTTATTGCGCTTCCACCCACAACCATCACGCCAGGTATATAGAGGTTGAGCTGAAGGCCGCTGCCCAGCAAAACCGTC
Organism: Pseudomonas fluorescens; assembly: GCA_003241595.1. GTDB lineage: Bacteria > Pseudomonadota > Alphaproteobacteria > UBA2136 > UBA6156 > UBA6156. The sequence goes on along the minus strand of QFOU01000011.1, from coordinate 15,146 downwards.
CAGATAACGTGGGCTGCCCATAAAAACGTCAGTAAAAGGCTAACAACTAAAACAGCGCGTTGTCTTGGATCCATGTGTGCTTTCCCTAGGCGGAGTCTGGCTTTTACCACTCCGACCCCTGTCGGTTCATGGCGTTTTGGTCACACTCCAGTCATCAGATGCGGCAGAGGCTCTCCCTGACCGCCTAACAACTATGATAGCGTCACATCCAACCAATAACAGTCAAGCACGTCGGCCATGTCCATGAAACTTTTTCAGACCCTACCGCAGCAAAACCGCACTACGGCGCGCCGCATCGCCGCAGGCGCCCTTATGGCGGCTGCGTTAGCTTCCACCTCCATGGCGGCTCCCGTTCCAGGTTACGTCGCACCCGTTACCGGCGCGATGGCGGCCCCCTATATAGACGATACTCGCGGCGTCTATGTTCCCCCTCACCAACAGTTGCGTCAGAAAACTGAGGCCGAGCTGGCGGAGTGGAATGCAACCACCGAATCGAACCGTCCGTTGTACGCGCAAAGCGCTCCTTCGGGCCGTCAGTACGAGAAAGCCCTTAACACAGTCGCGAATGGCGTGGCCGATACGCGCTCCGAACTCGACCGTATTGGTCAGGATCCGGGCCTGCTGTCCGGTGGTTCTGCGAAAGCCGATGCCGATCTTTACGCAGGTGACTCCTACGCAGATTCGACCGAAACCATGGGTATGAATGGCCGTCAATTGGCCCAAAACACCCGTTCGTCCAAAGGTCTCGATGATTATCCATCCTTGGCCACCGGTGGCAGTGCTCGCCCGCAATCCGTTTCCGATATTGGTGGTCCCGCGCCTTCGCGTGGTACCGATGGCGGTATCGAACTGGCGATTGGCGATACCGGTGCCCGTAGCAAACTCGATCTGCAAAACAGTATCGTTCGCCTGAAGGAAGAGCGTATTTCCGTCCGTCGCGCCATGCAGCGCATGCTTGATCAGGTGGGTGGCGCTGGCTGGACCGTGGTGTGGGATCTTGATGAGGTTAACGCCGGTCTGCCCGACATGGAGATCAGCATTTACGCTGAAGAGCCTTTCATTAAGGTCATGAATGCTCTTCTGGCCCGTCTGCAAACCCGCAGCGGTCAGCCGATCCGCGTGATTAAGTACGATAAAACCCAGCGTCTCGTTGTGACCGACCGTACAGGTGGCGATGCCCGCAGTGCCAGCATTGGCGCAGGTGGTAGCGGTGGCAGCAACGTGGCAATCACCGAAACCGTGCTGAAAGAAAGCACCGTGAGTCTGCACTACGATGAAGTGCCGTTGGTCGATGCTCTTGAAAATATTGTTAACCAGGCTGGTAAAGGCCAATGGCGCCTGCGCATGTACGCCGGTACCGATCAGGTCCTGAAGCCCGCCCACGTTGAAGAGCCGTTCGGTGTTGCTCTCGAGCGCATCTTGAAGGTCTTTAACCTGCGCTACGAGGTCTTCCCGGGTGGAAAACTGATCGTAGTCACCAGCGGCAGCAGCTTTGGCTTTAGAGGAGTAGAACGGTAATGAAAGAGAACGGCAGCATGACCAACGGCAAACCCGCACTTCCCCAGGTCGCCTCGTTCCTCTGCCGTGCTTCGGCGTTGGTTCTGCTGGCCACGGGCGTCGCCTCGTGCAACGGCATTTCCTATGCTCAACGCAACTCTCCGGCCAACAGCTACAAAGACTTCCGTAGCGAAAACAAGGCCAACGCGTCCGTCCTCGGTATGGGAGAGCCGATCTCGTCCCGCCAGATGACCGCGAATGCCACCATGACTCTCTCGGGCCAGTACACCTTGGCCGAGGTTATGCAACGTATCGCAGGCACTTATAATACCGCCGTGCGCTGGGGGAATGGTGCTCGTCGTGAAAAGCGCACCGATATCGTGATGAACAAGCTGACGTTCGACGAGGCCCGTAACTACCTCGAAGACGTATTTGATATCCAGATTATTAAAGAAGGCGAGCGCCGCCTGCTGGTTCTGCCGTCCGCGTCAGAGCCGCGTCTTGCAACCTTCAATCCGGGTGAGAACGTATCTCTGTCCCAGGCTCTGCGTGGTTTGGCCGAGCAGTGTAACTACAACCTTGTTGTGAATGAAAACCGCGAGCAACTGAACCGTATTCGCGTCAGCGCCAACCTGAGCAACGTAACCTGCTATGATGCCTTCGATGCATTGCTGAACCCACATGGTCTGAGCATTATCAATGCCGGCGACTACATGACGGTCGGTGGCTTGCCGCAACGCCAGTGGACTCTGAACCTGTATGAGCCAGAACGAAACGAAACAGTCGAGGTGAACTACGCCTCCGACTTCTCATCGAACGATTCTGGCAGTTCTGGTGGTTCCAGTAGCTCCAGCGGCTCCAGCGGGGGTTCGGGTAGCCAGTCCGCAGGTGGTAGCACCAAAGTTTCGATGAAATACGATCGCAACCTCTGGAAGGATCTGGAAGACGACTTGAATGAGCTGGTTAAAAACAGCTGTCCGCGTCCGCTGGATAACATTGATACGGTTCAAGCCGAATCCAGTCTGCTTCCACCTCCAACCGGTGGCATGCAAGACCCCAGCCTCATTCAGCCGACCATGACTCCTCAAACTTCAAGCAGCTCTTCCAGCAGCAATGGTGAAGAAGAGAAAGTGAACTGCGGTTACGTTCGTATCAACAGCTCGGTTGGCTTGGTACAAATGCGTGCGCCGCGTGCCGTGCTCGATGAGGCGAATGAGATCATCCAGCGCGTATCCGATATCGCAAGCCGCCGCTTGCTGCTCGAAGCCCGCGTTCTAGCCGTCAGCCGTAACCGTAACTTCGATCAACGTGCGGCGTTTAGCACGGGTCAAAGCAAAGACGGCATGGTGACCAGTACCGGTTTTACGGGTAGCGTCACCGCAGCCCTTAGCAATGTGCTGTCTAGCTATAGTGCCAGCAACCTTTCCACAGCCGGCGGCTTTGCCATCAAGGATAAGAACCTTGAAGCGGTTATGGCCTTGCTTGAGCAATACGGTACCACCTACGAGCTGATGCACCCGATGATGGAGCTGATGGATCGTCAGCGCGCAACTCTTATCGATGGCCGTAACGAAAAGTACTTTGTCGTGCGGAGTGATACCTCGACCAGCAGCAGCGGTGCCACCCAAAGCACCGATGTGGAAGAACGCAACCAGTTCCTGGGTCTCCAGTTCTCGGCAACCGCTCAAATTAGCGATAGTGCGGAAGAACCTCACACGGTGAGCCTGCAAATTCCAATTACCTCGCTGGCAAAAACCATCAATATCCCTACAGGGGTTAGTGGAACCAGTGCCGGTGTCGCACCGATTGCCAATACCCGCCTTATCGACCAGAAGGTGCGTATTCGCGATGGGGAGATCAAGGTCATTGGCGGTTTGACTAAAACCATCGCAGTGGATACCGAGTCCGGTCTGCCGCTGGTGCGCGATATCCCGGCCCTTGGCAAACTGGCAAACGAAGAAAGCGTTCAATACGAAAACGTCGAGTTTGTAATTTTGCTACAGGTGCGTCGCCTGTATTAAGGCAAAGCATCGACTGGCCCTAGCCGAAAGGGCCTCACTTGAGGCACCATAACGGCAACAGGCCTGTATAAGGAATTATCCGACAAATTCAGGCCCGTGGTATTTCACCACGGGTTTGAGTTTAAAGAGACTTTATCGGGCGCCCCTGAACAGGAGATCTAACAATAAATACGACCCTGCCCTCGTCGCCGGTGGCACCGCAACAGCCCGAAGCCCAGCCGATTGCACGGGCTCCTTCAGCGTTGCCAGCTCAGGATACCGCTCCTGCCCCGTCGCAGATGAACCCGATTCCCATCAGTATTACACCAACTCCGCAGCCAACTGCCGCCGTCGAGCTGAGTCCGCGCGAGGAGATGTATCAGAACATCCTCAAAATTCTCCATAACGCCAGCGATCTCGGTATCGACCGTGTGGCTCATGGTCACTTGGAGACGGCACTGACCAATCCCGGCAGTAAGCAGCTCATCGTGCGGGATCTGGTCAATCAAAAGATTATTAACCGCGTCCAGCTCGCCCGTGCCTTTGCACGCTATAACCGCGCCCGCGAGCTTTTGTCGATTCTCGATATTCCGCCCGAAGCCCAAAGCCTGCGTACCGAAATCCACCCGCGTTTGCGGGGCCTCCTCCGTCGCGAGCGCATTATTCCCATGTCCATCCGCAAGGATGAACAAGGCAACGTGACCGATGTTCACTTTGCTACCGACACACCGATGCGTGATCTGGTGCTGGAAGCGAACGTCCGCGAATATTTCCCGCCAACGGTGCAATTGCACTGGCACTTTGCCCTGCGCGAGGTTGCAGGTGCGTACTGGATGGCCGGGGAATCGGAGAATATCGACTCCGATATGGAAGCCGAAGCGCTTCTCGACCGCATCATTACCAATGCGATTGACGCACGTTCGTCCGATATTCACATCGACCCGTCGATCAAGGGCGAACCGCGCGCCATCATCAAATACCGTATTGATGGTTTCGTGCACCCCAAGGAAGTAATTACGACCGAGCAGTTGGAACGCCTGCGTGTGCGTATCGAAAACTTGGCCCGTATGCCAAAGGTGAACCTGAACTATGCCAACAAAGGCGCATTTACCCGCAGCGGTTACGACTGGCGCGTCCAGATCCAACCGCATGCCGGTCGTTTAGGGCCTGTACCGCGTATCGTATTACGTCGTCTGCAACCGGATGTAATGCCGCTGGAAGTACTTGGTTACCCATCAGACTTTATTGAGAAAATCAAGTCGGCAGCAAGTGCCCCGAACGGTGTTATCTTCTGGACGGGTCCGACCGGTTCCGGAAAAACTGAAGCGATTCACGCTGCCGTGGTCAGCGCCAACCCGATGGCGAAGGGCCTGTCGGTTCATACCATCGAAGATCCGCCGGAAAAGCGTGTGCCGGGCTATGCCGTGCAAATGGAAGTTGCGAGCGAAGATCCCAACCGTACCGGTCTGCAATTGCTGAAATCGTCTCTGCGTGCCGACCCCGATGTCGTTATCTTCGGGGAAGTCCGCGACGAAGAAATGGCCAAACTGGTGTTCGAAGCCGCCAACACCGGTCACTTGGTGTTCACGACACTCCACACCAACACGGCAATCGACGCTGTTGCACGTCTCGATGAGTTGGGTATCAACGGCTTCCTGCTGTCCTATATCCGGGGTATTGCGGCGCAGCGACTGGTCCGTCGTCTGTGTGGCCACTGCAAGATGCCGATGGGTGAGCCGGATGACTATACCCGTTATGTCTTCGACCGTTATGGCGTAGCGATCACAGGCGCCCACCTCTTTGTGAATAACTCTGAAGGCTGCGCTAACTGTAACTACACGGGGTATTACGGACGTATTGCCACTGCCGAATGGCTCAAGCCGACCAAGGAACTCGTGGAAGCCAGTACAAATAAGGATTATGCCTCTCTCGAAGATATGGCACGTCGCGCAGGTTGGCAGCCGATGGGTCGTATGGGGGTGCAGCATATCAAGAACGGAATTACCGACGCCGCTGAGTTGTCGACCAAGATTCTCGAACTCGCAGCCGAAACGCTAACGGGGTAAGCCATGGGAATTCAATTTGGTAAAACCTCGCTTACGGTGGCCGACCGGGTCGACTTCTTCAAGACCTTGGCCGGCTGGTTGAATTCCGGGAATGGCCGCATGTCGGTTGCGGAGGCCGTGGCTAACACCACAAATGGTTTCAGCCAGGAAGAGTACGCTGCACTCGCCCCTCAAATGGGGATGATTGAGCGTGAGGTGGCGGCCGGTCAGACAACGCTGTTCCAGGCGCTGGCAATGGCCAACATCGGCTTTAGCTCGCAAGAACTTGCAATTGTCGAAGCCGCCGAACGTGGTAACCAACTACGTCAGGCTCTACCCTCTCTGGTCTCGGCACTCGAGGTCGAAAGCGCCGGTCGCCGCGACCTTATGGCTAAAATGCTTGGGCCAATTATCATCGGCGTCATGTTAATTGGGATGTCGCTGGGCGTATTGATCATCATGCTGCCGATGGTGATCCAGCCAGTAATCGACCGTAACGAAGAGGCGTTGGGACGTTTCCCCTTTATTCTGCGTTGGTTCTGGTATTGCTCGGTGTGGCTGCGTACCTATCCTCTCATTCCCTCCTCCATCCTCGCAGCATTTGTCACATTGCTTTTGCTGCGGAATACTCCCGGACTGCGCCCATATTGGATTCGCTTTACCATGTGGTGGGGTGTTACGCGCAAGCTGATTATCGGTTTTAACGCGATGCTGATTGTGTTCTTCCTGCCCGCATTGTTGCGCTCAGGTATGCCTACCTTCCAAGCACTGGAGCAGTTGGCATTCTGTGTGAACCACCCGCTCATCCGCAGTATTTTGCTCGCCGCTGCCGAGGATCACCGCAACGGCCTTCGCATGAGTCAGGCTGTGGAAGCCATGCCGTTTAAAGCCTCATTTTTCAATGCCATCGTCGCTGGAGAGGCTACGGGGGCTATCGCCGATCGCGTAGAAGATCTTCAGCCTCCCTACAAATTGGAACTTGAACGCTACATCAAACAGGTTGCCGGAACGCTTAAGTTCATGGTGATGGCGTTCCTTCTGCCGCTGTTCATTGTCTGTACCTATACCTCGCTGGTAGGGCCGATCTTTGCGTTGATGGAATACTAAGTCAGGATACTCATTTATGCCGCTCGTTATCATTTCCCGCCGTGTCATAACCTTCCGTGAGAGTGGTCGTGGCGAGGTCACCGTGCTGATGGTGCCGGGACGTGACCAGATCCAAGTCGTTAAAGATATGGCCGGAACCAACTCGGCGGCCAATACTCTTGCGGCCCGTGAAGCGGCAAAAGCATCGCCTGATGGCCTGCGTAAACAGGTCCAGCTCAGCCGGGTGCATATCGGGCGCCGTTTTATCTACGGTAGCTTGCCAACCGAGATCAGCGATCTGCGTCAACCGGTTAAGGTCTGGCTCGCCGAAGATTACGCCCCCGTACAAAGCCAGGCATTTTTCTATATTTTCAGTAATAACGTGGTTATCCACGGTGTCCGCGAGCAAGATGACGAAGGCTTCCAGAATTGGCGTACGGCCCAACTGGCTCTCGACAGCACAGATCCTCTGAAATCAATCATCAATGCGATTAGCGACTATGCGCTGGCCAACTCGGTGGAAAGCCTCACCGTGGCCGTGCAAAGCAAACTGGATCTGTACGAACAACTCCAAGCCGGTCTGGCCACGTACAATATTAGCCCCGTTCCCTTTACCAAGCTCAAACCACAGCCAAGTTTGAAGCCGCTCTATAAGCATAGTGATTTCACAATTCTCTATCTCACGCTGGCGCTGTTTGGGTTTATCACGCTCTTGGCCAGCGCGACGTATGCGATGTTGGCCTATATGCAGAGAAATTCCTTGAAGAGCGAGGCGGCCGAAATCCAATCACGCATCGACAGTATCAAATTTAACCAGAGTGTGGGCCAAATCACCGATCCACGGGCCGTCCTGCAAACCATGACACGGGCGATCAACCAGCAACCCTCTGCGATTATTCATGCCGCGGGAGCATCAGCTGCGGAACTGGGCGATCTGAAGTCGATCAAGGTCCTGTTCGATGGCGCGAGCGATGGCCAGAGCGTGCCGCCGCCAGCGGGTCAGATCAATGTGCTGGCCTCGGTGGTTAATATGAAAGACGATTTGCTGGTCGATCAGGAGCAGCGTGCGGAAGGCGTCTTATCTCAACGTCCATGGGTGCGTGAGATGTGGCGCGGGGGAGCCGTGGGAGAGACCGGAGATATGACGGTCAGCTTGCAGATTGATGACACCAACTTGCCAAAGCCCGCACCGACTGAACCTCAGCCTGAAGCACAGCCCGCGGCCGTAACTACTCCAGAGGTCCCACAAGCTGTCGAAGCGGCAACCTCAACCCAACCGGTCACAACGCCGTCCGGTACGGAAGTGGCGCCATCGGTCTCAGCCACCGCACCGGCAACCGCATCCACAACGCAGGTTTCTGTACCGGTTGTCGCGGTTCAAGGAGGTCTCGCCCCCGCGGCACCCACTTCGCCTAGCCAGTCTCAAAAGGAGGCAGCGCAATGATTCGCAGTACCTACCGTAACATTATGATTGCCGTCCTCATCGGGTGTTTCCTGTTGGCATTCTTCCTGTTCCGCAAATCGCAGGATTTCCAGTTGGAAGTGTCCGATCTTCAGAACGAGATTACGCGCCTGAATCAGGAACTCGACAATGCGCGCAGTCTGGATGTGGCGCTGACAGAGCTGGATAACCTTACGATTACGGAGCAAACCGCAACCCAGCTCGATATTCTCCGCCACTTGGGTCTGGAACAAAGCGACATCGGCTTCCAGCTGGAGTCTCGCGAAGAGCAATCGATTGGTGCAACCGTGCTGTATATCCACAATGTACGCATTACGACCGATATGAGCTATGTGGGCGCACTCGCTTTGGCCGACCGCCTGCAAAGCACGAAAAAGATCGTCATTAGCACGATTGAGATGAGCGAGGCTCCTGCCGAAAAGAATACCGACGTAACCATGGCCTTGCTGGGTAAGATTTACGGTCTTAACAAAGTTCTGCCGGAACCAACCATAACTGCTCCGGAGGGCTCCCAATAATGCGTTACCTTCCTTCTGTATTGACCGTGGCATTACTAACTTTGGCACATGGCGCGCAAGCTCAGGAAAGCCTTCTCTGGAAGGCTGTGAGTAAGCAACCGGCCGCCGTGGTTCCGGCTTATAACGGCGAGGCTAGCCCATTTCCTACCCGTGTGGCCGCGGTTTCCAACGTATCGGAGTCATCAGCGCTCGAGGAAGAGGCTGCGCGTCTACGCAACGCCGCTTTTGAGGAAGCACAAGCCGTGATCGCCTCCGGGCGTGGGGTCGAACCGTACACCGCCGGTATCCGCGTCGGCGGAGTATTGGAGGGGATGAATGGCCGCAAGGTGCTGGTAGCCAACCGTTGGTTGGGTGTCGGGGCAGTATTACCAGTGCGTGTCACCCGCTCCAATATTGCGAATGAAGCAATCCGTAACCTCGCCTCATATGATGCGACCGCAAGTGCCGACCTGAGTCGTCGTCTCGATAGTGAGATCGGCAGTAACCCAACGACTCCGCTGACACTGCGTGAAATCCGGAAGGAGAGTCTGGTCTTTGATAGTAAGTATGGGCGCAAAGCCATTGATTTCAAAATGAAATCTGAGTAGGCAGCTTGTGTGTAAAACTGACTTGTACGGCCTTCTATAAGGTGAGACAGGAAAGGACGTAACCCCGGCCTATGCAAGCCATCTTCATACTTTCATTGTTTTCAATGATGCTGACCGTTGTGGCCAGTATTATTTCATCGGGCACGTCCAATACTTCGCTGCTGACCAAGGAACGCATCGCTGAAACCAATGCATTTTTCCAAAGCGTTGAAAACGTGGTGCTGAACGATATTACGATCGAAAATATGCACGGTAATCCAATGGGGTACGCCACGCCGGCCGAGTACATTCGTAATGAATCCCGCCTATCCTCCTTGTCCAACGGCCGCTTGGCCGATCCAGCCCTCGATGCCTGGGGCCGCCCAATTGCGGGGGTTATCTTTACCGAGTATCTCAGCCTGACCAACAGTTCCGACCCGGATAACCGGGTAATGGTACCCGTCACGGGTATTGTGATGGTGTCCGGTGGCCCCGATGGTGTTATTCAGACCAATATTCCGGCAGTAACGAGTCTGGTGGCGTTGCAGGGGATCGTGGTTCCCTCCAATGCGGCAGGCGCTCCGGCTAACGACGATATTATCTATACGTTCGATAACCGTACCATTCAGCAAAACTATCTGGCGACACTCAAAAGCCATATGGAACGCATCGGTACGGCCGCTCTCAAGGAATACCAGGCTCGTGTAAGCTCTTACCGTCAGGTGAAGCTCGATGCCTATAAAGCGAACATTGCGGCCGGTCGGGATGTTCCCGCGCCCGACCTGACTCTGGCCGGCGATGCGAATGCACCGCGTATGATGGCCTTGGCCAATACCACAGCCGGTATCGAGAACCGCCGTGCGTTGGGTGTGGACGAAGACTTTAACGAGATCCAGCGTATCCTTCCCCGTAACGGACGTATGGTCGTTACAGCCCCGCAGCCAGCCAGTGCTGTCGATCCACTTATCATCACGATTAACAACGATAGTGCGAACCCAACCCCATGGGGCCGGCCGTCGAATAGCCTGAACTACGTGGTACGCGTAGATCCGAGCGACAGTTAAGATAAACAACCCTATTTGTAATAAGATTGAACAAGGAGTCCCCCATGAAGTTTGCTTCCAACCGCGGCTTTACCCTTATCGAAATGGTCGTGACCGTAGCCGTAATGGCTATTCTGATCGGCCTGAGCACTCCGGCCATCTACGAGTTCATGCGCCAGCGTGACCAGCAGAACGAGGAGATCGCCCAGATCGAGATCCGCAAGGCCATGCAGGCTTATTTGGCCGATCGCGGGATTCTGCCCAGCGATACGGCGACAGGTACCGATGCGTGGTACAACCAATTGGCTGGTTATAGCAGCTTGTCATCCAACGATATCGCCAACGATGTCTGGGGACGTCCGCGCAGCTATATCGTGTATCTCAATAACACTCGCCGCCTCTTTGGTAACACCGTGAACGTCTACTACGCCACCGTGCACAGCATGGGTCTCAATGGCTTGGCCGACCCCTCGTACATTAACCAGAGCGGCGCGTCGGTAAGTATCCCGGGTCTCGCGACAACATCGTCTGCCGGTAAGCTCACGTTCGCAGGTAGTACGGTCACCACATGGTGGAAGTGGCTCGGTGCCGATGCGCAAGCCAAGGTAGATGCCTTTAGCGCCCTGCGTCCGGGAGGAGACGACGTGATGACGCGCTTCACCAACTATGGCGAAGTGCTGGATCGCTATAACACCACTCTCATGCGTATGGATAAACTGACAGCCGCTCTTGAAACTTACGCCCGTAGCGGTTACGCGGAGCGTGTAAGTTTCTGTAGTACGGCTGCCAAAACGGCCTTGCTGTGTGACAACGGCGTACCGGAATATACCGTGTATTACCCAAAATCTTCCAACGATACGACGAACACACGCTACTCCAACGGGACCCTTAACATCAGCAATGCCACTAACGATGTCCAACGTCGCCAAGGCATGGAAGCGCTGATGAACGAGCTGGGGCTTCCCGCCGAGTTCTGCTGCTCTGCATTGTCCAATGGTTCGGATGATTTGCCTCTGCCGTTCTACTACTTCAGTAACCCGCGTCCGCGTACCAGCAGTGGCTGTGGTACACGTCCGGTTCACGGCCAAACACACCTTCCGGCACGTATGACGACCCGTAACGATAACACCACCTGCGGTTAAGATTCTAACTAGCAGGAGCCTCACGCGTGTTTCCGTTCACCGAAGCCGTTGCGGTTATCGCAACGGCTTTGCCGTGGTTCTGGCCTCTCTGTGCAGCGCTCTTAGGTGGAGTAGTCGGATCATTTCTCGAATGCATGCGCTTCCGTATCCCGCGTAAGATTCCTCTGCGCAATCCACCCAGCCAGTGTTTTGAGTGTCATGCCGTCCTGCGCACACCTGACCTCGTCCCCGTACTCAGCTACTTGGTATTGCGCGGCCGCTGCCGTCATTGCGGAACACGCTTTCCCAGTACCAGCACATGGGTCGAGCTAGCATGCGCGCTGCTGTTTGCGGGCGCGGCGTATGCTTTGCAGTCATGCCTCCTTGCCGCGTAGGCGGTGCTAAATTCCCACAGCCCACATGGCCAAACGCCTTAAAGGCCACGCGGCATGTTGGCGTTTCGATGCACTCACGGCAGAATCGCCCCAAGCATGGTGTTATCGCGCGCTCTCTTGGGTACCGCATTAGGTACAGTGGTCGGTCTGGGGCTGGCTGGCTGTGCCATGGAGTCTTCCCATTCGCAAACTTCGCCCTCCACCGCGCAGATTGAGTACAGTAACCGCATGGCGGCGGCCAGTGTCCGCCCGTCGCAAAACAGTTATCCCGGCATTCAGGTCGCCAGTATCGAGCCTGCGGCCGGTACTCAAATTCTCTCGGATGTCGGTATGGCGCCGCCTCTGGTCAATAAGGGCACCGTATTGTGGCGCCGTACGGGCGATGAAGCGGATCTGCCCCCCACTCCCAAGGTGGGAAGCGAACTCCGTCGCTTGCGCGAATCGATAGAGCAGATGCGCGGGACCACGAGTGAACAGATTTCCTCGTTGGAGACCAAAATGGCCGACACCGAGCGTAGCATCAGTCGTGTGAGTGAGGATCAGGCTCGTCAGGAGCGCGACCTGCGCAGCCAGACCGCCGAGGCCGTGGCCAATGTGGCCCAACTGGCGCAAGACAGTGTCCGCTCGATGGAGCGGGTGGCACGCAACACGTCCGATCGTTGGTTTGCCGCCAATCAACAGCTGGATCAGATGGAAGGCCGCCTGCAAACCGCCTTGGCCGATGTCCAGCAACGTCAGGCCCGTTCCGACGAACGTACGCAGGCCTATACCGATCTGCGTGTATCGCAATCCCAGCTCGAAACCCAGCTTGCCTCCATTCGTGAGGCCCGCCAGGCCGCGTTGGAAGCGGAATTGCGCGCCAAGACCTTCACCGGCCAGCAACTGGCCAGCCGCGACAAGGCGATGTCCGATATCCTGGCCGCCAATACGGTGGGACAAAAAGCATCGGAAGCGCAGATTCAAGCAGTGCGTGAGATTACTAATGCCAAGTTGGCCGCGGCCGAAAAAGTGCAGGGCAGCCAGTTCGCAGCGCTCAGCAATCAATTGGCCTCCGGCCAACAACTCACTCTTGCGCAATTGCAGGCGCTCCAGCAGCAAACCGCCGCCCAATTGGAAAACTTGAAGTCAGAAACCGCCACGCGTCTGGCAGCGACCGAGAAAGTGCAAGGCAGCCAATTCACGGCACTCAGCAATCAATTGTTGTCAGGGCAACAACTTACCGCGGCACAGTTGCAGACACTCCAGCAACAAACTGCCGCTCAGTTGGAAAACTTGAAATCAGAGACCAATACACGTCTGGCAGCAAACGAAAAGACTCAGACCGCCCAATTGGCCGCGGTCAGCAGTCAACTCACTGCCAATCAGCAGCTCACCGCTATGCAGCTGGCCGAACTGCGTAAGCTGAGCGAAGAGAACCGCACGCTCGCCAGTTCCGAAACCGCAGCCGTCGGCGCAGCATTGCGCCAGTATGCCGATGCCCAGTTGCAAAGCGTGGCGACCACCACGTCCGCCACTCTCGCCAATCTGGCCCGCGCCACCGATCAAAGCGTGGCCGAACTCGACCAGCGCACCAGCCAGCGCATGGGCGTGCTCTGGATTGCTGCCGCCCAGCAGGCCGAAAAGCTGGCCGAGCAAAAGGCCAATGCCGTGGCGGCCAGCCTCAGCGCCCTCCAGCAGCAAACCGCATCCCAAAAGATCGAACCTGCCCAGATTCGCCACATCGCCGAACAGGCGGTGGCCGATGCCGCTCCCGAATTCCGCGCACTCGCCCTGCAAACCATGCAGGACGGTCAGGATTACATCCGTACGGTCGCCCGCAGTGCCGTGCAGGATAAGGACCCGGGCATGACCACCGCATTGGCCGATGCGGCGCGCGACGTGATTACCAAGGACGATCGCGTGGTCTTTGCCATCCGCAAGGCGGTGTCCGACGAACTTCAGGATATCGCCACCGGCGGTGCCGCCTCCGATCCTTCGGCCAGCACGCGCCTCGGGCCCGACCGCGACAGCGCCGGCACCGAGAATCTCGATCCGAACCGTATCCGCATTGCCCAACTGCTCGCCCCAAACAGCAACCTGCCCGCGCCGGATGCCGCTCAACTGGCGAATCTAAGTCCGGCTACCGGCAATGCCGCCATGGCCGCCGGCGGCCAACAATCCTGGTCGGCACAAGGGGTAAGCTTGGTGCGCGCCCGCAACCGCGCCGATTGGATGGACATCCGCCAATACAAGGTTGTGGTCCACGAAGATGACCAGACACTGGATCAGTTATTGGGCAAGATCCTCAAGCATGCCGAGCCATTTACCGGCCCATGGCAGGTTCGCTGGAAGATCTCCGAACCCAACAAGGATGTCGTGACCGAGAAGTTCAGTCTCGATGCTGAAGCGCCCTTTGAAGAGTTTGTAAGCTATCTCGCCCAATATATCGTCAACGATCGTGGTGTGAAGCTCAGCTTTAGCCTGTTCGACAACGAGCGGATTATTGTAATCTCAGACTAACCATGAACCGTATGCGCTCCGCTTTCACCTCATCCTATCTCGTGCCTTGCGCGCTGTGCATGCTGCCTCTGCTGGCGGGCTGTGCCATCAATACAGCCCAAAAGCCGTCGAACGATGTCTTTGCAGCACCCTTTAACGGCGATGGCGGTGTGGTGATCGCCGAATCCGCGCTGGTGGAGGGAGTCTCACGTGGCAACGCCATTAGCGGTACTACCGATGACTGCACAGGCCCAGGCTTGGGCGTGGTGGTCGATGGCACTCTCGGGAGCGACCGTTACTTGTTCGACAAGAACGGTGAACCCTGCGATCCCGCACAAACCTTGTTCGATGGCCGTAGCGCATTGACCAAGCGTCAAACCGATCCCGCCATTACCCTCAACTTCCACGACAGCCTCGGTCCGCGCCCCGAGACCCTGCGCGACGACCCGAAGAACCTGCCGGGCCTGCAACCGATTCCCGAAATTCGACTCAAATCGGAGATCCTGAGCGAAGGTACCACGCAGGTCGCCGCCAACCCTGCCGATATCGAGCCGGCCGCCGGCCCGTCTTCCGCCCAATTGGGTAACAAAGCCGTGCCCGCCAAGGTTGCTCCGGTCAAAGCCAATATGCCCGATCCCGTCGTGGCCACGCTATCCTCCTGGCAGAATCAAGACGCCGTCTACGCCAACCGTAGCGCCGAAGCTGCGGAAGCCGCCGAGCGCAACCTGAACAATATCGTCCGTAGCAGCCAGGGCACCCGCGAGGCCGATGAAGCCGCCAAATTGATGGCCCAGCTCCGCGAGCGCGAACGTCAGGTGCAGGAAGAGCAGCGTCGCCATGCTGAAACATTGGAACGCGCGCAAAAGAACCGCGAGGTTACCACTGCCGCCCGCCAGCAATGGCAGCAGAAGGAACAGGAGCTGCAAAACTCCCTG
>QFOU01000010.1 GCA_003241595.1 Pseudomonas fluorescens | reverse complement strand
GCCGCGCTGGAGTCGCTATCTTTGCCGTTCTTGAAAGAGAAAAATCTCTCGACATCTATCGGTTTCGCTCTCATCCCGGATGACGGCGAAACCGCTGAGATCCTGCTCGCAAAAGCGGATGGTCATATGTACGAACATAAAAAAGCCTCTAAACAAACAGGTGCACCTATTGCAGCGCAGCATACCGATCACAACCAATCTATCCCCATGGAAAAAAACGACATTTAAGGCTAAATCCATGGTTACAAAAGGCCTGTCAGTCTAAGACAGGCCTTTATTTTTCTATCCATGGGCATAAAGTAGACGTGAGGAAAGTTTTCGCCATGTCTACGCAAAGCACGCCCGTCTCCCATATGCCAGAAACCAAGGCCGCAAGCCCGGTTTATCCTGTTCCGGAGGCTCTGGCGCATACCGCCCACCTCAACGCGGCGGAATACAAACGCCTCTATGCCGAATCCATCACCGACAACGACGGCTTCTGGGCACGTATGGCCGACGAAAATCTTATTTGGCACAAACGCTGGCATACCGTAAAAGATGTCGACTACCACGCCCCCCGCATCGGCTGGTTCTTGGGCGGAGAACTGAATGTCTCCGTCAACTGCCTCGACCGCCATATCCCCACCCGCGGCGACAAACCCGCCATTATCTGGGAAGCCGACGACCCGTCCGTCCCCTCCATCACCCTCACCTACCGTCAAGTACTGGCCGAAGTCAGCAAAACCGCCAACGCCCTTAAAGAACTGGGCGTCACAAAAGGCGACCGCGTCTGCATCTATATGCCCATGGTCCCCGAAGCTGCCATCGCCATGCTCGCCGTCGCCCGCCTCGGCGCTATCCATAACGTCGTGTTCGCCGGTTTCAGCTCGGAATCCCTGCGCGAACGCATCGCCAGCTCCGAATCCAAGGTTGTTATTACCGCCAACGAAGGCGTGCGCGGCGGCAAACATATCCCGCTTAAGGCGATGACAGATGAGGCGATCGCAACTACCCCCTCCGTCAAGCACGTGCTGGTGCTCAAAGTCACTCCCACCGAAGTCCGCATGGACTCCCCCCGCGATGTCTGGTGGCACGATCTCGTCCCTCCACAAGCCCCGGAATGCGAACCCGTCATGGTGGAAGCCACCGACCCTCTCTTCATCCTTTACACAAGCGGCTCTACCGGCAAACCCAAGGGCGTGGTGCACGGCTCCGGCGGTTATCTGCTCTATGCCATGCTCACCCACAAGTATGTGTTCGATGTGCACGATAACGATATCTTCTGGTGTACCGCCGATGTCGGCTGGATCACCGGCCACAGCTACGTCGTCTATGGCCCGCTCGCCAACGGCGCCACAACTCTGATGTTCGAAGGCGTTCCCCAGTACCCCACATGGTCACGCTTCTGGGAAGTGGTCGATAAACACAAGGTCAGCCTGTTTTACACCGCTCCCACCGCCATCCGTGCCATCCAGGCGCAGGGCGATGAAAACGTGCGCAAAACCTCGCGCAAGTCCCTCCGCGTACTCGGTTCGGTAGGTGAACCTATTAACCCGGAAGCTTGGGACTGGTACTACAACGTCGTCGGCGAAGGCCGCGCCCCCATCACCGATACGTGGTGGCAAACCGAAACCGGTGGCCACCTCATCGCCCCCCTGCCCGGTGCCACTCCGCTTAAGCCCGGTAGCGCTACCAACCCGTTCTTAGGTGTCGAACCTGTACTTCTCGATGAACACGGCCATATCCAGCACGGCGAAACCAAGGGCTACCTCAGCATGGCCCGCAGTTGGCCGGGCCAGATGCAAACCCTCTGGAACGATCACGACCGCTTTAAAGAAGCCTACTTCTCCCGCTTCCCCGGTTATTACTTCTCCGGCGATGGCGCCACGCGCGATGCCGATGGCGATTACTGGATCACCGGCCGCGTCGACGACGTGATCAACGTTTCCGGCCACCGTATCGGCAGCGCGGAAGTGGAAAGCGCACTGGTGCTCCACCCGAATGTCGCGGAAGCTGCCGTGGTCGGGGTCCCGCATCCCATCAAGGGCGAGGCCATCTACGCGTTCGTCACACTTACGGTCAGCAGCACACCGAGTGAAGAACTGCGCGCTGAACTCATCCGCCTCGTCCGCAAACAGATCGGAGCCTTGGCCGCACCGGATGCCATCCAATGGGCCCCCGCCCTTCCCAAAACGCGCTCCGGCAAGATCATGCGCCGCGTACTCCGCAAGATCACCGTAAACGACCTTGAATCCCTCGGCGACACCTCCACCCTCGCCGACCCCACCGTCGTCGAAGATCTCGCCAAAAACCGCATCGACCTCAGCAACCACTAATCCAACACAACCAAAAGCCCGGTTCTACCGGGCTTTTTCATCCTCCGCAAAGCTCACACACCACGCCAGCCCAAGCTTATCGGGCGTATAATCCCGCCAATTCCCAACACTCAACGCACACACCCGAATCCAATCGCCCCGCGCCTCACCACCGGCCCGCCCATGCCGCACCGCCAACCAGCGCAACACCTCGCCACTCTGCAAAAACCGCTCTCCTTTCGGATTCTCCTCCGCAAAATCTTCGGCATTTTTAATCTGGAAGACCGCAGCCCCTGCGGTTTCCGAATCCCCTCCCGTCTTAAATGCGCCCACACGCTGCAACTCCATGCTGCCATTCAACTCGCTAAACGTGGCCCGGTTCTCGCTCAGCAACAAATCCCCCGCCATCGGCTTACCATCCCGCCCCTCAAAGCTAGTATAGCTGGTCGTTTTAAATTCATTCCCCGCCCCCGCCGAGCAACTCGCCAGCAGCACCAAGACACCCCAAACAAATCTCATCTTCATACACCTATTAACCCACCGCTTCGCCACAAGTTCAATCTTTAACAATTCACGTATCATCCCCTTGAAAAATAAATCCCCTCTCCCCACATTCGCAACAACGCGCCGCTTCGCGCATTACAACTGGTGAAAGGATGACCCTCGATGAAACTGACTCCCACTCGCACCTTCGCGCTCCTTGCCCCCGCCCTGTTGGTGGCCGCTTGCGCCAGTAAACAACCCGCACCCGAAGCCCCTCTCACCCCCTACACCTGCGATGGCACGTACACCAGCCTCACTGCCGATTATTACAATAACGATGGTCGCACCCACTACGTGATCCTCACAGTCGGCGAAACTAAACATAAGCTCACCAACACCATCTCCGCCAGCGGCGCACGCTATGCCAATGCCCGGCACACACCTGCCGAAACCGGCAGCCTCGTCTGGTGGACCAAAGGACCGGAAGGCATCCTCTACGAAGTCACGGCCCGTAGCAACGGCAGCGCCTACGAGCGCCAGCTGGCCACCTGCACTTCACAACCACGCCTGCTCAAAAACGAAGAGCTGCCCCGCCTGCAACCGCTCAACGGCAGTATTCCCGGCACCGCACCGGGCGGCTACTACGCCCCCCAACCAGAAGAACCGGCAACAACCACCATCTAATACTAATAAAAACCCCAGCACATGGCCGGGGTTTTCTTATTCAGTTCATACGCTTATTAATCTGGTTTCTCACCTCATCAGCCATTGTCACAGCATGAGCGGTCTCACCGATCGGCATCACCGAGTCCACCAAAGGCGGACGGTGAGAATCGATATGGCTGAGTACCTCAACCAACTGCTCAGCCGTATCAAATGCA
Source organism: Pseudomonas fluorescens (assembly GCA_003241595.1). GTDB lineage: Bacteria > Pseudomonadota > Alphaproteobacteria > UBA2136 > UBA6156 > UBA6156. Next base: position 23,613 of record QFOU01000010.1, on the reverse strand, counting down.
ACTTTCAAGGCATTGCCCCGAAGCGTTTCGACCTGTCTCACTTCATGACGAAGCAAAATCGAACGGACTTCCATCCGCGCTTCAAGACTCACCATCTGAAATTGATAAATAAGCAGAGTATCAGTCATGATGATCTCCATCTTTCCCGCACAACGCGATCAACAAAACACAAGAACCGCCAATGACGGTATGAGATATCTCTTTAAGTGGTAACAATCTTAACGCATTTCAAGCCCCGCGACAAAAAAGAGGGCCGTTTCCGCCCTCTCTCATAAGCACCGCCGTAAGCCGGAAGTTAGCGTCCAAAGGCCTTGAACACATCCTGCAAGGTGGGCTGGGTGCTGCTGGTTGTCGTACCAGAGGTCGCCTCGGTCGGGCTGGTTTTCTTGCCAAATGCATTCAGCAGAGTGCCAACGCCTTCCTTGGTCACGCCTTGGCCGGAGATCACACCGCCCAATACACCTCCCACAGCCTTACCGGCATCTTTACCAATCACACCATCCAGCAATTCACCCGCCAAACGACCATCCAGCAATTCACCCGCCAAACGACCGGACAGCTTGCTGACAAAGGCCGGATCAGCACCGATCTTCGGTGCGGTCAACGGACCCTTCAAAACAACCGGAATCGCAAGAGCATTGGTACCGGCCGCAAGGCTCGGGGTTAGCTTATAATCTAAAACCCAATTGGGAAGATCAACCGTACCTTCACCCTTCAGGGTCATGGCTCCGTTACCAGTCGCAACCGTCAGTTCATCGGTCGTTGCGACACCTTGGCGCAGCGTATAGCGGGCCTTCATGCTGTCCACATCACCATTGCCATTGGTCGGCGCGGTGGCGCTCGTCCCCTGCACCAACTGAGCAATGTTCGAAGCAGTACCCAACAGATTGGTATAAGGCAACTTCCCATTATCAGCACTCACACTGATCGTCCCATCCAAGTTCTGGGCCAGCTTACGGGTCGTATCACCCCGGCTGCTCAACTGGGCGTTGGTATCGATCGGTAACTGCACACCTTTGGTGGCCAATACCGGCACCAAGCCCTCAACTTTCAACTTGGTGGTTACGGCACTCAGCACCAGTGCAGGCATACCTGCATGCTCCAGCTTACCGGTCAGCTTCGCGCTCCCACCATCTTTGAGATTCACACTGATATCCCGAATATCCAACTGACTTGGAGTGTTGGTGACTTTCGCGGCAATGCTGTCCATCGGCAGACGTGCGCAATCAATGCCCTTACCGTTCACGGTAATATCAAAGGCAATGTCGCGCAGAGCATCAACATTGATCTTCTCATCACTCCACGGCGCCGCACTGGCATTACTGGCCGGAGCGTCCGCAGTCGGTGCACCGGTCTGTGCAGGCACATCAACGGCGCAGTAACCCAAAGCGGTCAGGTTAGCACGTGTAATATCAAAGCTTGCAACCACATTCATGGGCTTACCGGGAGTCACCGAGGCCTTACCCGTCGCTTCCAGCAACTGCGGTAGGTTAATGACGACATCGTCAGCCTTGAATGTTCCTTTACCGGAAACACCAGCTTTCACACTAAAGGCACTTGCGGGCAAGGCAGCTGCCTCTACGCCAAAACCACTCGCTGCCGTTTGCAGATTCGCACCTTCAACCAGTACCGAACCCACCACATCCGGCTGATCGCCCAATGTCACTTTCATATCGCTTTTCAACGCAGCAACATCTTCAACCGAAGCCGTCAAACCCTTGACTTCATAGGTGCCACTACGTCCCGCAACCACACCTTTCACATTCAACGGTTTGGCAGGGAATGTTCCCTGCTGGCCAACCGCACGCAACAGGGCTTGCAGATTGGGTGCGCTCACATTTACAGTAGCATCTACATCAGGCATGGCACCGGTTTTCGGTACGATCTTCACATGACCTGCCGCATTGGCCAATGTACCAACACTCGCCTGTAGGTCTTTTAATTCAATGGCATCTTGTCCATCCAGCTTGGTGCTCACCATAAAGCTGCTTGCCGGAATACTGGGCTGGGGGGCACCAAGGCCCAACTCGGCCAACTGGCGCAAGTTGCTGCCCTGAATACGTACCGTACCGGTCGCACTCGGTTTATCGCCTAAATGAACGACGGCATCACCGTTTGCCTGTAAAAGCTCACCCAGGCGGGTAGAAAAGTTACGCAAACTCACCTTGTCACCACCCACATCAACATCACCGCCCAATCGGAATGCCGCCGCCGGAGCTTGCTCAGGTGCCTTGCCGAGCAACGCATCCAAAGTGCCTTTAAGGTTATCGGTCTGCGCATTTACAAGACCCGCAAATGCCTTTTGCTGACGGACACGACCATCCATGGCCACGGTCAAACCGGCAGCATCCAGTTTCGCGACCAGCGGCACATCTTCCAGATTGGCCACATCCACCTGAAGGTTACCCTTCACGGCCTGGCCATTAACTGTACCGCTCAACTTCGTCACGGCCTGCGTTCCGCTGGTCGAAGCGTTGAAATTCACATCCTTCGCCAAAACGTTCTGCCCGCTCACCGCATCGCTGTAGGTAGCGTTCAAATTTACAATATCCAGTTTGGTCGCAGCCAGCATGCCCAACGGCAGTGTCATCGGTTCGTTGCTGGCAGCAGGCGCCTCAGCAACCGTACCATCAGCCTTCGGAACATAAACATCCCAGTTCGCAATACCATCCTTGCTACGCACAAGGTTGATGGTCGGGTTCTTCGCATCCACGCGGGTCACCTGCAAACCATTCCATGGCGTCAAACCACCCCCCCATATCCATTCAACACGGGCTTCATCGGTGCTGAACATAGGTTTGGAATCACCGCCAAGCACGGTCATCTTACCAACCTGAACATGCCCCTCAGGCCACAGTTTGGCGCGGACTTCACCTTCAAAGCTCACGTCATAACCTTGCTTCTTGGCAGCCCATGTCGAAAGTCCGCTTAAGTCAGAATTCTGGATCCACCACAACGTACCCGCCAAAGCGGTGCCACCTAAAAGCACCAGGCTTCCCACCACAATTCCGGTAATCTTTAAAGCACGCATGGCAACTCCTCTCACTCTCAATCATCCTGCACGAATATTGTTCTTCTTCGCGCCGTTTTAAATATGGAAGAATGGTACGGAAAGCCTTCCGCAGGGTCAACCTTGCCAGCCCATTTTGGCCGCCATGCTTGCCATATGCGCAGGCAGCGGTGCTTCAAATTTTATGCGTTCATGGGTCTGCGGATGTTCAATGTCCAACGTCCACGCATGCAAATACAACGGTATCTTCCCCTGCGGATGCACACGCTTCCCAACAGCCTTGATCTCATCATTCCCATACTTGTCATCGCCCAGCATCGGCAGGCCAATATGCTCGAAATGCACACGCAGCTGATTCATCCGCCCCGTATGCGGACTACACGCAACCAAATGAAGTTCCCCGTCCGAAGCTAACCAGCGCCACGTCGTGTGGGCCGCATCCCCCTTCGCATCAACACGCGCAAACGGCCCTACTTTCGCAATCGGATCCCGCATTTCACCCTTTTTAGTCGAGAGTTTGCCAACCACAACAGCGAGATATTCTTTCTTCACACCCCGCCCTGCAAATTGCGCCGTCAACGCCGCCGCCATGGTGCGATTCTTGGCACAGACCAATAACCCCGTGGTCTCACGGTCTAACCGGTGCACAAGCTTCGGAGCCTTTTCCCCGTACACACTCTCAAAAATACGGTCGAGACTGCGCACCTGCCCGCCACCGGCCTGTGCCGGAAGCCCCGCAGGTTTATTCAATACCAGCATGGCCGCGTCTTCAAACACCGTAGCCTGTTCCAACATCGCCATATCAGAACTACTGGCCTGATAAACCAAATTACCGCTACCTTTCTCCACCGGCCCACGACTTCCAAAATCCGCCGGATACGTTACCGTATCTCCCGCCTCCAAACGCGCCGCAGCTTGGGCCTTTACACCATTCACGCGCACCTTGCCCTGACGAATAAGCTTCTGCATCGCAATGTAAGGAACATCCGCAAACTGAGCCTTCAACCACCGGTCTAAGCGCTGCCCACCATCAGTTTCCGAAACCTTGCGTGCGGCCGGTTGCGCCTTGAAATTAGCCATGCATCGTCCATCCGCGCATCATTTTGGTCCAAAAACTTTCTTTCGATTTCACGGCTTCACCCATGCCATCGCCTTCGGCAAACTGGCGCACTTTATCCCAGAACGGCGCATACTCCAGCATAGGGAAGTGCCCTACGTTATACAGCTCTAACCATTGGGCATGCGGCAATGTCTGCGCAAGCTTCTTGCCACTGGCGCAACTCACCAGATTATCCGCATTGCCATGGATCACCAATGTCGGCACCGTGAGCTTCTTCGCCCAGCCCATGCTCGAGAATAGTCCACCTGCCGAAAGCTGCGCCAACGATACCGACTGCACTACACTATGTGCACGCCGCAACTCCAAAAATGCCTGGAAGATCTCAGGCTCCTGTTGGGCAAAACCAGGCCCGAACAACACCTCATATCCCTTGGCCATATTAGAACCGATCAATTTCTGGAATTCCCAGAAATTCATACCGATATTCTTCTGCATCATGGCAATATCAATGGCCGTATCCGGCTGCCCGCGGCTGGTACTGACCAGGATCAACTTCTGCACGCGCCCTGGCACCATCCGCGCGATCTCCTGCGCCGCATACCCGCCCAAACTATGTCCTAACAAAACAAAGTCCTTCACACCGGCGCGGTCGATGGTTTCCAGCGCCTGACGCGCGTAAGCCTTGACCGAAAACGGCAGCGGCAACGGCACGCCATTCACGCCAGACGTATTCAACCGCAGGATCTGCCAGTCACCACCCATTACCGGTATAACACCTTGCATCAGGTAGGCGCCGCTGTTCACACCGGTCAAACACACCAACGTGCGTCCCGCGCCACCCTCCGGTATATGATCCTCATACAGCGCCATTATTCATCCTCACCATTGATTTCCGAACGCAACTTCGCAAAGTAGGCCATACGCTTCTGCATGTCGCGTTCAAAGCCACGCGCTACAGGCTGATAAAACTCATGCCGTCCCACACCTTGCGGCCAATAGTCTTGGCCAGAAAACGCATGTTCAGTATCGTGGTCGTAATTATATCCGGCACCATGTCCCAGCTCACGCATCATCTTGGTCGGTGCATTCACAATATGCTTGGGCGGGGCAATATGCGCGGTCTCCGCCGCCAACATCTTGGCCTGCTTGAAGGCCATGTAGAGGGCATTGCTCTTCGGTGCCAACGCCAGATAAACCGCAATCTCCGCCAAACTCAGATCCCCCTCGGGGCTACCCATGGTGCGGTAACTTTCCTGCGCCGCCATGGCGAGCGGTAACGCCTGCGGATCCGCCAAACCGATGTCCTCAACAGCCATGCGGATCAACCGCCGCGCCAGATACATCCCATCTTCGCCACCCGCCAGCATCCGCGCCACGTAATACATCGCTGCATCGGGGTCGCTTCCCCGCACACTCTTGTGCAAGGCCGAGATCAAATCGTAATGCCAATCCCCACCCTTGTCATACAAGGCCAACCGTGCCGGAATCGCCGCCTTCAGCCCCGCCACATCCAGCGGTGTTTTCACACGTAATGCAGAGACCAATTCCACCAGATTCAAAAAATACCGCGCATCGCCATGCGCCAAGTCCAGCAACGCAGTCCGCGCCTCGGGGGTCAACGGCAACGCACCCACTTCCGCTTCTGCCGAAACCAGAATCGCTTCCAGATCCGCTTTTTCCAAACTATGCACCGGCAATACCGTACACCGGCTGATCAACGCATTATTCAACGCAAAACTTGGGTTCTCGGTGGTCGCTCCCACCAACACCAACAAACCGCTCTCCACATGCGGTAAAAACGCATCCTGCTGAGACTTGGTAAAGCGGTGGATCTCATCCACAAACAACACCGTACGCTTGCCCACACTCTGGTCGGCTTTGGCTTCTTCCACCACTTTCCGCACATCAGCTACTCCGGCCAGTACGGCAGAGATCTGCACGAATTCCGCCCCAAACGCCTGCGCATACAACCGCGCTAACGTGGTCTTACCGCAACCCGGCGGCCCCCAGAAGATCACGCTTTGCGGCACACCGGCCTGCATCAAGCGGGTCAGAATGCCGGTCTCACCGACCAGATGCTCCTGCCCCACAACCTCTTCCAACGTGCGCGGACGCAAACGCGCCGCCAGCGGCTCGTTGCCCATTCCCACAGCGTCAAATAATCCCATGGCTTAATCAATACGCGCGGGCGGCTTACACCGCAACTGCAAACGTACGAAAATCAAGCCTTCGGCAAACCGGTTATCGGGCTTGCAGATTCATAACCCGCCCATCCCGCATCAACCGCAAACTCCAATTGCTCCGGCTGCTATCCAAAGCTTTTTGCACATCCGCCACTTCCCGAATGGTGCTGCCATTGATCGCCATCAACAAGTCCCCCTGACGCACCGGCGTGGTAAACGCCGCCAACGGCGGAACCGCCGGCACATCCATCACCACCACACCCTTGGTACCAATCGGCAGCTTCAAATCACTATTTAACGCAGGCCCCAATTCTTCAACGGTAGTACCCGTCAACGGGTTATACCCCTTCACCAACGTCTGCGCACCCTTGCTGCGTGCGGGCAATGCCGTCAATGTCACGCTCAGGTTTTCACGCTTACCATTACGCCAGACAATGAGGTCACTCGGCTTATCCAACAGGTTCGGCATGGCCAGAATCTGCTCGTTCAGGTCCGCCGGATTTTCCACCGCCCCACCAGCCAAACTCAAGATCACATCCCCACGCTTCAGGCCCGCACTGGCCGCAGGGCTTCCCGGCAAAACACCGGTCAACTGAACACCGACAGCTTTAGGCATACCCAGCTCTTTCGCCACCTCGGGCGTCACGGCCTGTCCTTCTGCCCCAAACCACGGACGCACCACGCGGCCCGTTGTCACAATATCCTCCACCACACGCTTCACCAATGTCACCGGGATGGCAAAGCCGATTCCGTTGCTCGCACCACTCTTGCTGAAGATACCGGCATTGATACCAACCAAAGCCCCTGTACTGTCCACCAGCGCTCCGCCACTATTCCCGGGGTTGATGGAAGCATCGGTCTGAATAAACCGTGCATACGGGCTCAGCGGCAACGCACTGCGCTCCACCGCGCTCACAATCCCAAAACTCACACTCTGACCGATCCCGTACGGGTTACCCAAAGCCAGCACCACATCACCAACCTCAAGAGTATCACTGTTACCGAATTTAGCCGAAGGCAGGTTCTCATTGCTCTTGCGCTCCATCTGCAAAACAGCAAGGTCAAGCTTCTCGTCCTGCCCTACTTTTTTTGCCGGAAATTCCCGCCCATCGCTCAACACCACCTTGATGGCCTGCGCCCCTTCGATCACATGCAGGTTGGTCACCACCACACCGGTGTTTTTAACGATCACACCACTCCCAAGACTACGGGCCACACGCTCCTGCATCTTGTTATCCACCGGCTGCAATGGCTTCAATCCACTTTGCGGGGGGTTTGCCCGATCCACCCGCGCCGCATAAATATTCACAACACTCGGCTCAGCTTGTTTTACGGCATGAGAGAATGTCACGCGGGTAGTGGCTGCGGTTTTTGCCTGCGCCATCACATCATACAGCGGCAGCATCAATGCGGTCGTTGCCAGTAAACCCAATAAAAGCTTGCGGTTCATTGTTATTATTCCCCCGTTAAACCATTAAAATTAAATCTCAAAAAAGCTAATCGTCGCCTTCTAAAACCGCCCGCGCCAACGGCACCGTCACCGCTCGCTTCTGCTCCAGACTCAAAGCATCCAACCGCGCCATAATGGCGGCTAAACCATGGGTACTCCGGTCAGCCCGCATCAAAATGTAATCCACCACCGCATCCGGCAAACTCAACTGCATCACCACTGCCCAATGACGCAATAAATTCCTAAGATCATCATCACTCGGCGGAAGCACTTCGATCTGGATACCCGTCAGCAACCGACTCTTCAGATCCGGCAACAAATTGTCCAACTGCGCTACGGGCATACTGCTCGCTACAACAACCTGTGATTTGGCATTCAAGGCATGAAACAGACGCTCCTGCCCCTCCTCTTCCAACGATTCCAACTTATCTCCCACCACGGCTCCCTTGCTGGCCGCAAGCGCCAGCATATGGCTCTTTCCACCGCCGGCAGGGCCATACAAACATACACATAACTCACCACGTTCAAGCGCGGCTTCAGCCGCGCGCGTCCCCTCCGTGGTCAACCACCGGCTCGCATGGAACCGAGGTAACGCAGTGATATCCAGCAACAGCTGGCGCATTAGTAGCTAGCCCCTTCCACATGGCCCTGCCATTCCGAATTCCCTTGGGCATCCACACTGGCCGTCGGCATCGGAACATTCAACGGAGTCACTTCTACCGCATAACCCGCAGTGCTACGCACACTGGCCGCATCCATCGGAGTATCCACCAACAGCTCGGCGCCTGCACTGGTGAGCAACCGGTAAGTCGCACGCGTACGGTCAGCGGCATTCAAATTCACGCGGATTTTATCCACAACAGCAGGGTCGCGATCATTGATCTTAACCACCCATTGCTTAAGCGGAGTTTCCGCAACCGGCGCAACATCCTCACTCGCCGCCCCCGCGCTCACAGCAACATTGCTCTCAACAACATCTTTCTTGGCAACAGGGATCTGCCCACCAAAGTTCTTCTGCAACATCGGGCCATTAAAGCTGATATCCGCGGTCAGGGTGTAAACAGGGATCAAAGTCTCTTTTACAACCTTGTAGCCTTTTACAAAACGCATGGCACTGCCCAGACTCTTCACATTCTTGGCCGCTTTGTCCGCCGGAATTCCCATGGCAACCAGAACACCAGGCAGGTTATCCCGCGCACCCTGCTCAAGCGCCGCATCCCGATCGAAACCGGTGGTACCGGAAAGCGTGATCACAGCTCCCTTGATAGTGAATGGGTCGGCAGGCGCTTCAGCCACAGCCGGAATACCGTCCTGCGCCACCGGCGTCACAGCCGCATCACCCGCCACCGGCGCAACAGGGGTAGTAACAACAGGCTTGGGCGCCGCAGGAATCGGAGCCAGACTCTCCTCACCCATACCGCTCGTAACCGTATCAACACCCACCGACTGCAAGGTCTGGGCATGAGACGCAACACTAACTCCCATGGTTCCCAGCAAGCTGACAGAGAGAATGAATTTCAGAGGAATGAATCGCATAAAAATGGGCTCCTTACAGAGCCCATCATGCCTCATTTTCAGCAGGGTGCAAGCCTAGAGAAGCTCAGCGCTGCCAAAGAAGAAACCAATCTCGCGCGCAGCAGATTCCGGAGAGTCGCTACCGTGCACAGCGTTAGCAGAAAGATCAGTGCAAGGCAGGGCAAAGTCGTGACGGATGGTGCCAGCGTCAGCCTTGGTCGGGTTGGTAGCGCCCATCAGCTCGCGGTTCTTCAGGATGGCGTTTTCACCTTCCAGAACAAGCGGGTAGCACGGGCCGCTGGTCATGAAACCAACCAGCTCACCAAAGAACGGACGCTCTTTGTGTTCGCCATAGAACTCACCAGCAGTCTGCTCGTTCAGGTAAACCTTTTTCAGGGCGACTACTTTAAGGCCAGCTTCTTCAAAGCGGCTAACGATCTGGCCAAGCACGTTCTTTTTAACGGCGTCGGGCTTGATAATGCTGAGGGTGCGTTGCACGGTCATAGGGAAATCCCTTGTTCTGTTAGGGTTAAGAATATAATCAGCCTTGTGCCGAAATTTCCACGTAATGTCAAGCGTTGGCCTTACCGCAAACCAACCCAAGCCGCACAATTACATCCTAACGACGCGGCAGATAACCAAACTCATAATTATGCCAGGGCCACTTGGCTTCCTTCATCACCCAGCCCTGCGCAATCAGGTCGCGTACCTGGATCGCGCTCGTCGCCACAACCTGACCGTCCCGCACAACAATAGGGCTCAAACTGGGGTTGGCAGGCAACCAACCGCATTTCGGCAAACCGGTCACAAAAAAGCCCACTTCCATGGTCTCACCATCCCGCTGCAACGTGGCGCGACGCTGCATACCCTTCAAACTCTTCAGCGGCTTGGCCGAAGTCTCACCTTCATTGACCCGATCGATAAAACTCTGATTCATCTGGGCAGCATGCACGGTCTCAGGCGGACACAAAGCAATATTCGGATCCGGTTCCGGTTTTTTCGAACATCCGGCAACAGCAACCACTAAAGTACACAGGAGAAGAGAACGCGACATCATCATACAAACTCTACGGATTCAAAACGACGGGATCGATCCCGACAGACGACGTGCTGTACACGAGGCCATTCCAGAAACCATAAGGCTCCATACCCGACGTACGCACATAGCGGCCCTTGGAATCAAAAATGACATACAACGTAGACTTCTTCTTCTCAATCTGGAGAACAGCCTGCAAACACGGGTTGGGGGTCATCTGGTATTCCATGACATCCAGACTGCTGCCAAACACGCGTTTAACCCGAATGGTCTTGGTCGGCATACCCAGCACCTGCACCACGCGGGGCAGTTCGTCACCGGTACGCAATGTTTTCAGGTTATCGGCCATTCCCATGCAGCTACTGGCATTCGGGCGCGGCGGTGGCGCGGCACGGCCGCAGGCAGTAAGCCCAAGCGCAGCCACACACACGGCCATTATGCTGATCTGAGTCGCAAATCTCATCGTAATGGTTCTCCACGCCCCACGTTACCGTAAAACGCATCACGCGGTTCCTCGGCATAACGTACGGGATAATAATCCTGAGTCATGCCGCTACTATACCCATTCTCCCCACGGCTAACAGGGGGCGGGTTGCGATTCGCCGTGGGGGGTGTGGGCAAATCTTCCTGCTCCCAACGGCCGGTGCGCGCCGGCGCCGGGCGCAACGCTTCGGTCGGCGTCATGGAAACACGTGGCTGCGGAATGCCCTGCACCTCGCTGTTCACGGCTCCAGCAGGCGCTTCAACCGCTTTGGGACGCATCTGCGGCACGATAAAATCACGATAGTAATTTGGCCCATAACCCAACAAACGGTCGTCTTGGAATACAAACGGCATCAAACCTTCATCCCGCGCACTCACCCGACAAATCGTTTCAGGAGTGTGGTAGAAAAGCACTTCCACCACCGCACCATTCTTCAAACTGAAGGTCTCGGCGTGGGCAGGGTCCCCCACAATGCTCACGGTCTGCAGTTTATTGAAACCCAACCGCACACGCGCCATGTTACGCTGCAACCATTGCGTCTGCGCAATCAACGGCTGGGGGCATGGCTTCAGCCCCTTCTCCGTACTATGGCTCGAAAGAATTTGCGGTGGCGCAGGCGCGCGCATCACTACAGGCTGCCGGTTAAACGGCGGAATGGAAGAACACCCCACCAGCACCAAGCCGAGGCAGGCCGCCCCGAATATGCGTGAGAGCCGGTTATTGTGCCCCACTCTGCGCACGGCGGTTACGCTCGTTGGTGATGACCTTGGCCACTTCCGCCACGGTGTGCTCCAGCACGTCATTCACCAGCACCACATCATAGTCGCTGTAAGTGGTACCCACCATATCAGGATTAGTGAACACATAACTCGGGTTATGCAAACTATCGAGATCCGCCTCAATCTGCTGCAAACGGGTACGGCCTTCATCCGCCAACGCAGGGTTACGCTTGGTCAAACGCTGCTCTAAACGCTCACGGTTCGGCGGCAAAATCAGCAGCTTGAACAACCGCTGCGGCATGGCCTGCTCAAACAGACGCACACCAATGGCATTGATGTCCGAAATTACATCAAACCCCTCCCCGAACAAGCGCTCGATCTCACTGCGCTGGGTACCGTACATATTGCCGTTGTAACTCGGGTTATGCTCAATGAAATCACCTTTGGCCACGCCAGCTTCAAACTCGTCGCGGCTCAAGTAATAGTAATCCTTGCCATGCTCTTCACCCGGGCGCGGTGTGCGGGTCGTCGCGGTCACAAACCGACGCAACGCCGGATCCTGCGACAACAACGCACTAATCACAGCACTCTTACCGGTTCCGCTCGGGCCGGTCAGGGTAATCAACATGGGGTTTTGCTTCACCAGATACATACTCACTCTATCTCTATTTCTCGCCGCTCTTTACCGCAGAACCGGCGCCAAGGGAAGGATTCGTATCACTCACCGCCGGCCCGCGCCCACCGGCCACCGCACTGTCCAAGGTCGCTGCCACCGGTGCACTGCCTGAGACTGTCCGGTTCTTGCCTGCCTCGATCGTTTTGTTCACATCACGCCAATAGCGCTTCACATTGTTTTTGTGCTCTTCATAGGTCTCACTGAACACGTGCATGGTCAGGCTCGGGTCCGCCACAAAGAAGAGCGCCTTGGTCACAGCCGGTCGCGCCGTACCCATCAACGCCGCACGCCCGGGATTCGAGATCGGCGTCGGCGGTAACCCTGCAAAAATGTAAGTATTGAAGGGATGCGGCTCGGTCAGATCCTTGCGCTTCAGCCGCCCCTCATGCAGCACATCCGCACCATACATCACGGTGGGATCACTTTGTAACCGCATGCCGGCACGCAAGCGGTTCACAAACACCGCCGCCACCATCGGCATCTCGGCTTCATTGGCCGCCTCACGCTGCACAATGCTCGCCAGAATCAACAACTCTTCCGGAGACTTCAACGGAATCGTCACATCACGCTCCGCCCACGCCTTGGCAAGCTCCTCGTCCATACGACTCTTCATGCTCTGCAACAACTTGTCGCGGTCAGTTCCAAACCGGAATGCGTAGGTGTCGGGGAAGATCGTCCCCTCTTCCGGACGCACCGCCTTACCCGTCAACCCCTCCACCGCATCAATTCGCTCCATTGCCTGCTTCACGGTCCAACCTTCCGGAATGGTTACACCCCGGTTCTGCGTATCGCCCAGCGCCAGCTTGTTCACCACCGCCCGCAAACTGATACCCGGCTCAAACGCGTATTCACCGGCCTTCAGCGTGGAATCCATGCCCATCACCCGCACTGCAGCCACAAACGCAGCCGGATGATCAATCACCCCCGCACTCGCCAATGCCGCCGCAATCCGGCGCGGCCCCTGCCCGGGCTCGATAACCACACTGGCCGGTGCCTGCAACGGCCCTTGCTGAGAGAGGTAAACCCCCCACAACCCCGTACCTCCCACCACACTGGCTAAAATCAGAATGCCAACAACAACGCAGGTACCGGTCGAGATTTTCATGCCCGCAGTCTGGCAGCGCGATGCCAACGCGGCAAGCGTTATGCCTCTCCCACAGCCAGTAAAAAACCCTGCCATATCGACAGGGTTTTTTATCCGTAAAAGCAAAGCCTAACGCGTCACAACGATAGACGCATTGGTCCCACCAAAGCCAAACGAGTTGCTTAACACAGCATTGACATTGTCCACCTTGCGGGCACCACCGCGGATAAGGTCCAAACCGTCCACCGCAGGGTTCTCAAGGTTCAACGTGGCTGGCAACGTCTGGTGCTGCAACGCCAGCAGAGAGATCACGGCTTCCAACGAACCCGCAGCTCCCAGCAAGTGTCCGGTCGCCCCCTTGGTGGAACTCACCGGCACCTTGTCACCAAACATAGCGGCAAGAGCCTGACCTTCCAGATCATCCCCCATCGGCGTGCTGGTGGCGTGCGCGTTTACGTAACCAATGTCCGCCACACTCAAACCCGCATCGTCCATGGCCAACTTCATGGCGCGGCCACTGCCCTTACCATCGGCAAGCGTCATATGGCCCGCATCCGCAGTCTGACCGAAGCCAGCGATCTTACCAAGGATCTGGGCACCGCGCGCCTTGGCATGCGCCTCGCTTTCCAGAACAAGCACCGCCGCACCTTCGCTCAGAAGGAATCCATCACGATCACGGTCGAACGGACGACTCGCCACCGCCGGGGTATCATTGAACCCGGAGCTGAGAGCACGCATAGAAGCAAAACCACCCATGCTGGTCGGGCATACGGTTGCTTCCGCACCCCCAACAACCACAACGTCAGCTTCACCCCACTCAATCATGCGCTTGCCCCAGCCAATCGCGTGGGCACTGGTCGCACAGGCACTTACCGGGCATACGTTTGGGCCTTGCAGGCCATACAAAATGCTCGCCTGCCCCGCCAGCATGTTCGGCAACATGGCCGGAATGAAGAACGGGCTGATACGGGAAGGCCCACGAGAGTTCACCACATCCTTGGCATCTTCAATGCTCGCCAAACCACCAATACCGGTGCCCAAAATCACACCCATACGCTGGCGCTGCTCTTCAGGCAGGTCTTTGGCATTCAACAGACCCGCCTGCGCCATGGCTTCGCGCATCGCGGCAAGGCCCAACAGAATAAAGCGGTCGCATTTCTTGGTGTCTTTAATGTCCAAACCGCTGGCAGCCGGGTCAAATCCCTTGACCTCACCCGCCACACGGCAGGCATACGCACTGGCATCAAAGTGCGTAATGGCACCGATACCACTTTGTCCGGCCATCAGGCCCTCCCAAAGAGAGGCCACATCAAGACCAAGGGGGCTCACCGCCCCCATTCCTGTAACAACAACAGTTTGCTTGGTCATAATCAATCCTTTTTAATTTTCGCTAAGAGGCGAGGATGTTTGCGTTTCTTCTGTAGCAGAGCACCGTAGCATACTCAAAGGTACATGCGGAGCGGACGATGCAGAAAAACGTAAACAGCGTCCTTCTTAGTAGAAAATTAGGCAGTGGCCTGCTCTACGTAGTCAATCGCATTCTTCACGGTCAAAATACCTTCAGCAGCAGAATCCGGGATTTCGATACCGAACTCGTCTTCAAGAGCCATCACCAGTTGAACGGTATCAAGGCTGTCAGCACCCAGATCATCAACGAAGTTGGCATTCTCAACGACTTTGGCGGCATCTACACCGAGGTTTTCTACAACCAGTTGCTTGACGCGACCAGCGACATCGGCGTTATCAAATTTGGCGTCAGCCATGCGAGGAGTCTCCTTAATTTAGTAACGCAATGGTTAGCCTAACACTGCTCATTTGGCAAGACATGACTAAACCACTGGACACATTGAATAATTTAACTTTATGCCGCCAAATTCTTCAAAAGTGCATCCAAAGTAAGCCGCCGTGCCACCAATGCCGCCCCCGGATCATAGGTCACACCGTCATCACGGTTAAATCCATGATCCGCTTCATACACCTCCACATGAGCCGCAGGATGATTCACGCGCAAGGCATTCACAGCCTCATCCACCGGAATATAGCGGTCTTCGCGCGCCAAATGCACCAGGGTCGGTATGGCGGGCTGCGCCTCACGCGCCAGCTCGGCAATGCGTCCACCGTAGTAACAAATGCTAACCGCCACATCTTTCAGATGCGTGCCCCCCATGTAAGCAACACTTCCACCCCAGCAATAGCCGCACAGCGCAACCTTCAAACCTTGCTCGCGCCCCCAATCGATACACGCTTGCACAAGGGCCAACAGGTCATCTTGGGCGGTCTGCTCGATCAACCGCCGCGCCTCATCCAAGCCCGCTTTGGTCTGCGGCAACACCACACCATCCGCCGTATTCACAGCAAGACTCAACATCGCCGGCGCAAGAGCAACATATCCCTGATCGGCAAAGTCTTCACACACACGCTTGATATGCGGCGTCACACCAAATGCTTCATGTAACACCACAACACATCCCCGTGGGGTACCAGCAAACTCACCTTCTGGCTTCGCTACATGTCCTACAAAAGAATGCCCCTTGGCCGAGGTCAAAGTTACCGTTTCCATACCAAACTCCCGTTTTAAGCCCTTTTTGGCCCTATTCGCACCATGCCGCAGCCTCCTGCGGTTGACAACCCGCCCGCTCCCGCCCATAGCCTTATGCACACAAAAAAGGCACCTCTGTGCATTTTGACCGTTTATCCGGCTCCTGTCCCACAGGCTCGCCGACGCACTGCAAGAAAGGAAAAAGAATGGACGAGTTCATCGTATTCATTAAAGACGCCATGGAGATTAAAAAAGTCTCCGAATCCACCGAACTCAACGTCATTTGCCCGGGTGGGATTAACCAAGGCATGCTCTGTGGCCGAATCAACAACCGTTACGGCGTGAACCTTACCAATACCCAGCTTATGAGCTGCCAAACGGTCGGTGGCCTCCACCACAAAATCAACGTCAAGCAACAGCAGAAGCAGCAAGCTATCAATGATGGCCGCTGCACAGTAAGTCTCCAACGCGAACGCATGATCGGCCTCCACTAAAGGCCGCATATCGACAAAAACACCGAGGCCCCCAGATGGGGGCCTCATTGCATTCAGGGCTTCCCCTAAATTTTAGACATACATTCCACCATTCACGTGCAGCGTGGTTCCCGTAATGTAACCCGCTTCCTTGCTCGCAAGGAAAGCCACTGCCGCCGCAATATCAGCAGCCTCACCAAAGCGCTGGGCGGGGATCTGCTTCACAAAGGCTTCCTTCAGGTTATCCGGAATGGTCGCGGTCATGTCGGTGTTAATAAAGCCCGGCGCGATGGCGTTCACGGTAATCCCCTTCCGCGCCACTTCCTTGGCCAAGGCCTTGGTAAAGCCGGTGATGGCACTTTTCGAGGCGATGTAATTGGTCTGGCCGATATTCGCCATGTGAGCCACCACACTGCTCATGTTGATGATACGACCATGACTCTTCCCGATCATACCAGGCAGAACGGCACGGGTCAGGGCCACAACACGGTTCACGTTCACCATCATCACATCATCCCACTGCTGCTCGCCCTGGCGCACGAACAGCGCATCACGGGTGATACCGGCGTTGTTCACCAGAATGTCCACATGACCGGCTTCGGCAACGATCTTCTCAATGCACCCGTCTTCCAACAGGTTGGCGGCCACACCGCGCACCCCCATCTCAGCTACGGCCTTGCCGACGGTCTCTTCGCTGCTGCCATGGATGATCACATCCGCACCATGGGCTTTCAGCAACTCGGCAGTGGCGCGGCCAATACCACGGCTCCCGCCCGTTACCAGTGCGGTCATACCTGTCAGATCACCAAATGCCATATCAAAAACCTTCTTTTTTACTTATCCTTGAGAAATATGCCCCTTGTTTACGGCAGCGTGCATACAGGCGTCAACCGCACCGCACGCACTGCACAACACAGCCCTGCCCAAAAATCCGGCGAAGAGTCCGGCGCGAAGCGTCGTTGCCCCCGCGCAGGCGACCACAAACGGTTCCTGATTTTGGCAAGGACGACGACGTGTACAGACAAGTACACGAGGATGAGGCGAAAAAATTCAGGGGCCGTTTTGGCCCCTGCCTTCGTATTAAAACAATTCAGGATACGGTGCCCACAACGGCATGGTAATAATCAGAATGCACACCAACATCCCTGCGGCCCATACCATGCTGCGCGGCTTCGGCATGTCTTTCAAATAAGCATAAATGTAAGCACCCCGCAGCAGGATCCACCCACCAGCCAGCACGTTCAAAATCCATCCTTCAAAACCGGAAAGCAGGGCAACCATGACAGCCACGGCATAGAAGGGGAATACTTCCAAACTATTCAGGTGCGCGTTGTAAGCGCGTTTTTGAAGTCCCTCAGCATTCGCGTAAGTGTCACGCGGCTTGCTGTTATCAAAGTTTTTGCCACGGGCCAGCTGCACCAGTCCATAAGGCATCAACGCCGCAATCAAAAGAAACCAGTAAGCAAGAATCATCATCTTCACCTTTCATGTTGGAGTACCAATAAGTTACTCCAACATATTCACACTCACAAGCACCTAAGCCCGCGCCTCCAACCAAGCATCCACTTCCGCGCGCGTCGTCAAGCTCACCCCACCCAACCGCGCATCGCAACGGGAGGCCAAACCGGTTAACACCTTGCCCACACCCAGCTCCACCACCTGCGTAACATTCTGCTCGGCCACATAGCCCATAATCTCGCGCCAGCGTACCCGACTGGTCACCTGCGCTACCAACCCTTCAAGCACCGCCTCCACCTCACGCGCAGGCTGCGCAGACGCATTCATCACACAATCAATTGCCAGCGGCTTCAAACCATTAGCGACCAGATATTCATGCACTTCCTTAGCCGCAGGCTGCATCCCCGGCGTATGGAATGGCCCGCTCACATTCAGGCGCATGGCGCGCTTGGCACCCGCCGCCTTGGCCGCGTCTTCAGCTTTCGCAAGGGCATCAATATCCCCACTGAAGATCGCCTGCCCCGGCGAGTTGTCATTGGCAAACACCACACCATTCTCACTGGCCACCTTATCCGCCACCTCGGGTTCAAGGCCCAGAATTGCGCTCATGCTCCCCTTGGCACCACTACGCAACATGGCCTGCCCACGCAAACGCACCAATTTCACGGCCTGTTCAAATTCCAAAGCACCCGCCGCCGCAACCGCGGTATATTCCCCAAGGCTATGCCCTGCCACATAGGCCGCAAGACCTTCAACACCCACACCAGCCTGACGCTTCAGATAATCAAGCGCCACCAAGCCACACACCAACAGGGCGGGCTGGGCGTTCTCCGTACGGGTCAATTCCTCGGCATCACCATTCCACATCAACTCACTCAGTTTAAAGCCGAGCGCCTCGTCAGCCCGCTCGAACATCTCGCGGCTAGCGGCATCGTTGTTAAAGTCCTGCCCCATTCCAATGGTCTGGCTCCCCTGCCCCGGAAACACCAAGGCGATGTCATGTGTCTGAATTTTCATGCCCAAACCCCTTGCACATCCCCACAAAACATGCAATACGGCAGCCACAACCTTGGTCACACACGTGGCCGCAACGGACAAAGGCCCACCACCGGAATCGCTTCGGAAACAAGCCTAAGTCTCTAACCCAAAAGGAGAAATCAAACGCTATGGCGTTCTACGAACTCACCTACATCATCCGCCCGGACGTTCCGACCACTCAGGTCGAAACCATTGCTGGCAAGGTTTCCGACCTCGTCAAGAAGCACAAGGGCAAACTCGTTAAAACCGAGCAATGGGGCCTCCGCACCCTCGCTTACCCCGTAAGCAAACACCGCAAGGGCTACTACACCATGATGGGCCTCAGCCTGTCTGGCCAAGAAGCCGTGAACGACATCGAGCACCAGCTCAAGCTCGCCGATGACGTGATCCGCTTCATGACCATCAAGGTCGAAGACATCAGCAAAGAGCCTTCCGCCATGCTGAAAGCCAAGAACCGCATGGGCGAAGACGACGCCGCAGGCGCTTCGGCTTAGTCCTGAGTAATTAGTAGATATAAGGAATTTATATTATGGCTATGGAACCCCTCCCCGCCGCTCGCGGCAAAAAGCCCACCGGCAAACCCGGCGCACGCAAGCCGCGCGACGACTCCTTCCGCACCGGCGGTAAGTACACCCCCAAGTTGCTTGGTAAGGCCTACTTCCAACGTCGCCGCGGTTGCCCCTTCTCCGGCCCCAAGGCTCAGAAGATCGACTACAAGGATGTACGTCTCCTCGGTAAGTACCTGTCCGACTACGGTAAGATCCTGCCCCGCCACATCACCGGCGTCTGCGCCGAAAAGCAACGCGAACTGGCTCAAGCCATCAAGCGTGCCCGTATGCTGGCCCTACTGCCCTACACCGTGAAGTTCGACCCCTCGGCTCCGCGCCCCGAGCGCGCTCCCCGTGGCGACCGTGCTCCCCGTGAGCCGCGCGAACCCCGCGAAACCAGCAGCGCTGAAACCGCAGCTGAATAGTCGCTAGAGAGAAAGGATCTAATATCATGGCTCACATGCAAGTCATCCTGCTCGAAGCCCTTCAGGGCGTCGGCAAAATCGGCGACACTGTCCGCGTAAAGGCCGGTTTCGCTCGCAACTTCCTGCTGCCCCGCAGCAAGGCTTTGGTTGCCAACAAGACCAACGTCGAAGCGTTCGCCGCTCAAAAGGCCGATCTGGAAGCTAAGTCCGCCACCGCTAAGGCAGCTGCTGAAAAGAAGGCCACCGAACTCGAAGGCATCAAGCTGGAACTCTCCCGCTATGCGTCCGAAACCGGCCAACTGTACGGTAGCGTTAAGGCGAAGGACCTCGTCTCCGAGCTGTCCGCCAAGGGCGTAGAAGTTGAAGCCTCCCAAATCCTCATCGCCACCGCGCTGAAGGAAGTGGGCGAGCACAGCATCCGCGTTGCCCTGCACCCGGAAGTCATGCTCACCGTTCCGGTGATCATCAGCCGCCAGAGCCTCTAAGCTCTGAAAGCTCAAAAAAGCCGCTTTACAGCGGCTTTTTTAGTAACTATATCAAGGCCAGAGTCACTCGAACGGAGATACCCTCCATGACCGCTCCATCCTCCACCGCTTATCCCACCACACCTCTGGCCATCCAGCGCCGCTGCGCCTACCTGATCGGCATTCTCCTCGATCCGGAACGCACCGAGGAGGAAGTCCAAAAGGCCCGCATCGAGCACCTGCACCTGCAAGCCAACCGCGCCGCGCAAATGAAGCGCGGACCAAGACGAACTCGCCGAAACCCTTGAGAAGGAATGGGCCACCACACCGGAAGAGATGCAAGTCATCGAAACCTGTCTTCGCAGGCTCTCGGAATCCTTCAGTAAAAGAGCCTTGATATCGAATCTCAAAGCCCACATCCGTGGGCTTTTTGCTTGCAAGACACCTCTTTTTACTGCAAAAACGAAGAGTTACTTCGCATCACCGCTCTGAGGGGAAACGAACGACTATGTCCAAGAAGGCCTTTTACATAACCAAATACAACCGCCAGAACACGCTGGCCCATGCCGCCAAGCACGAAATGCACGCCACTCATGACGACGACGAGGATCACGAAGAAGAATCTCAAGCTCCTCGTTCCGACCTGGACTTCGAGCTCGCTCTCGAAAAGGGCTTGGCCACTTCAGAAGGTCTCGTCAGCATCGAACTTGCTGTGAGCGATATGCTCGGCTACACGCTGCACCGCCACCAGTTGGTCGCCGCGTAACTCTTCCTCTGTATTGCGTAAACATCTCTTCAGGGTCGCCTCTCCGGCGGCCCATTTTTATTCCCCTCCCTCGCCCACAACTTTACAGCTACCGCTCTCTAAACGCTCCCAAAACCCACCTTATTTCAAATACCCTCACTCTTCACCACTCACCCACCGCCCACCCCCCAACCTGTGGATAACCTAGGGGATACTTTCCTAATATATTTTTGGAACAACCCCGTAAATTCCTCCTATACTGCCCTCCATGTCTGCCGTCGTCTCTCTTGCATCTGCCACACAAACGGCTCTCACAGCCGCGTCTAGCGCAACCACCACCGTCGCAGCCCCCACCATCCAGGTTCCCCACAGCGTGGCCGCCGAACAAGCTTTGCTCGGTCTTCTGATGGTGAATAACCGTCAGCTCGACGATCTCGCCGGTGCCGTCATCGCCGAACACTTCTACGTCCCTCTCCACTCCGCAATTTTCGATTCTTTACAAACACTTGTAAACCGCGGACGAGAAGCCAACCCGATTACACTACGCGAAATGCTGCGCGGCACCCCCTACGATGACGAGCAAACCCTGCTGCTCCACCTCACCCAAATGTTTGAAAACGCAGGCCTCAGCGGCGATGTCAAATCGCTGGCCGAAGTTATCCACACCACCTACCTTCAACGCCAACTCATGGGCCTCGGCGAAACCCTGCGCAGCCAGGCCGGTGGCGCCCACCGCGCCGAAGAAGCGAAGGAAGTCCTCGACTCCGTCAGCGGCGAACTGTTCAAGCTCGCCGAAAGCGGCTCCGGCAGCCAAAGCGCGCGCAACCTGCGCGACCCCCTGATCGAGGTCATCAAACGCGCCGAACAAGCCCGCAAGGATGGCGGGGGCGTCTCCGGCGTGACCACCGGCTTTATCGACATCGATGCCCTCTTAGGTGGTCTCCACAAGTCCGACCTCATCATTCTCGCCGCCCGCCCCTCCATGGGGAAAACCTCATTTGCGGTTAACATCGCGCAAAACGCCGCCACCCGCATGATGACCGGTGGCGCCAACGGAGCCGCCGTGGGCATCTTCAGTCTGGAAATGTCGGCCGACCAGCTTGCCGCGCGTATGCTCTCCTCCGCGGCCGGTATTTCTTCGCACCAGCTTACCAATGGCCACCTGTCCGACGCCGACTTCCGCCGCCTCTCAGAAGCCGCCGGCCAGCTCGCCGAATTGCCCATGTACATCGACGACACCCCCGCCCTCTCCGTCAACGCACTCCGCTCACGCGCACGCCGTATGAAGCGTTTATACGGCATCGGCATGATCGTGGTCGACTATCTCCAGCTGATGCAAGGGAACAAGGCCAGCAGTTCGGACAACCGCGTACAAGAGGTCTCGGAGATCTCCCAAGGTCTCAAAGTCATCGCCCGCGAACTCAACGTGCCGGTTATCGCTCTCTCCCAGCTCAGCCGTTCGGTCGAAAACCGCGACAACAAACGCCCCCAACTGTCCGACCTCCGCGAATCCGGAAGTATCGAGCAAGATGCCGACTTGGTGGTGTTCCTCTACCGTGAAGAATATTACCTCTCCCGCCAGCTGGGTGCCGAAGAGTCCATGGATGAAAAAACTATGCAATTGAAGGATAAACTGGAGCAGGTCCGCGGCAAAACCGAAGTCCTCTTCAGTAAAAACCGTAAAGGCCCCACCGGTGTGGTCACCCTCATGTTCCATGGCGAAACCACTACCTTCCACAACTTGGCTCCCCAACATTATGGCCAACTCGGCCCCGGCGACAGCAGCCCTCCCCCCTTCGACCATTAATCCAACACAAGCAGGGGCCCCTTCAGGCCCCTGCTTGTGTTGAAGCGATATCGCCTAGAAGGTATAACGCAGACCAACCAACACGTTATTGCTATCATAGCTCACCTTGCTGGCTCCAAACGGACCATCAACCGTAGCGTCATTGGTACCCACATAACGGTATTCACCGGTTACAGCCAGTTTCGGTGTAATATCATAGCTCACTCCGGCCATACCTTGGTAGGCAAGCACGTCATCTTTGCCATTTACGGCTGTCACACCGCCTACGGTGTAATTATCAACCTTTACACGGCCGTACCCCGCACCGCCGCCAATGTAAGGCTTCACACCGACATAAGTGCCCAGATCCACGTACACGTTGGCCATCGCGGCGGTCAAACGCGATTTCCCACCACCAGTTACACTACCACCACCTGCATTCTGGCTTTTAACATCACTCTCTGAATATAAACCTTCTACTTCATAACGCATGGGCCCGCTACGCACCCCAAAGGCGGCCGTACCGATACGGCCGCGGTCGAACTTGGTCTCAACCCCCGTCAATCCGGCCCCTTGATAGCTTTGATCATCCTGCCATGTCGCACCGCCCTTTACGCTGCCGTACACACCATCATCTACGGTGTCTGCAGCCGCCACACCTACCGCAGCCATGCCGGCCATAACTCCCAGCGACAGTACAGTTTTCATCGCTATATCCCTTTCCTTGGTGGTTTAAAAACTCTTACAACATGTAGAATCTTTCAAAGAAAAGCGCATCCAAACGCAGGGTTCCCACCTTTCATAAAAAAACCGGAGCCTCAGCTCCGGTTTTCCAACTTCTAACAGAGTTAGAAGGTGTAACGCAGACCAGCTATTGCGCTGTGGCTCTGGTAACGAGTGTCTGCAGCCTTGGTGGTGCC
>QFOU01000009.1 GCA_003241595.1 Pseudomonas fluorescens | reverse complement strand
AATTCATTTTTTTTTTACTTTTCGCCCGAAAGAACAAGATTCTGAAATACGGTTACAAAATCACGCGCAACTCTAAAGCTCTACCCATCTTCAGTCGATACAACCTATCTAAGCAGCTGCATGAATACCTGCCGCCTCCGCAATCAGCCGAATCGACTTCACCCGCGCTGCATGATCATACACATCCGAAACGATGATCAACTCATCCGCCTGCGTCTCCTTCAGCAAGCTCTCCACCCCGGCTCTCACAGTATCAACCGAACCGACAATCGACCGTCGCAACATACTCATCGCATGCTCTTTTTCAAGCGGAGACCAATACGCCTCAATGTCGTCAATGGGCGGCTGGCTCAACCCACGCTTACCGCGCAACATATTGGTGAACGACATCTGCTGTGTAGTCGCCAACCGCTTCGCCTCTTCATCCGTCTCCGCAGCAATCACGTTCACCCCCACCATCGCATAAGGTGCCTGTAACTGTACCGAAGGCACGAAGTGACTCCGGTAAATATGCAAGGCCTCACTCAAGGCATCCGGCGCAAAATGCGAAGCAAACGCATACGGAAGTCCTAACTCCGCCGCCAACTTAGCACCATAGGTGCTTGAGCCTAAAATCCACAATGGCACGTCCGTCCCTGCCGCTGGCACAGCCACAATCCGTTGGTCGACCGTCGCGGGTGCAAAATATTCCTGCAATTCTAAAATATCATCTGGAAAAGTATCCGCAGCATCCACCGTCCGGCGCAATGCCCGTAACGTGCCACGGTCGGTCCCTGGTGCACGCCCCAATCCAAGGTCAATCCGCCCCGGATACAACTGCGCCAACGTCCCAAACTGCTCGGCAATCACATAGGGCGCATGATTCGGTAACATAATGCCACCCGCTCCCACCCGTATGGTTCTCGTGCCCTCAGCCATGTGCGCCAGCACAAGCGACGTCGCCGCGCTCGCAATCCCCGGCATGTTATGGTGCTCCGCCACCCATATCCGGTTGTACCCAAACGCTTCCGCCTCCACGGCCAACGCCCGCGCATTGTTCAACGCTCCCCGTGCACCCGTCTCTTGGGTCACACGCACCAACTCAAGCAGGGATAATTTCGCCATCACAACTCCCGAATAAACCACACATCCGTATTACGATATTTCAGTAATATCATATTTAAGACGGCATTCCCACAAAAAAGGGCGTGCCGCAGCACGCCCTTTCCGTTCCCGTATTACTAAAGACGAGCTACAGTCTCACGACGCATATTGGTCACGGTATTGCCACCCATCCAGCCGGCAATCGCACCAAAGATAAGCGTCAGCGCAGCCAGCAATGATACACGTGCAATACCTTTGGCAGTGGCCTCAGCCGCTTGGGCAGCCTTCGTCTTGATCTGCTCGGCAGCCACGCGGTAATCCTGCTCCAACTGAGCAACATAAGCGCGGGCCTGTTCTTCGGTCATATTGTTAGCACGCATGGCAGCGTTTACAGCTTGCGCACGCAGTTGCTCAACGTTGGCAGGCTCACCGTAAATCATGCGACGGATGTTCTGGGTAGTCACGTCGCTCAAGGCACGTGCATCATTGCCATTGTAAGCACGTACCTGACTATCCAGTTGATCCAGTGGATTCACATTTGCAGTAGCCGGAGCCGAAGCGAGTGCCGCAGTCTGTGCAGTGCTTCCCACGGCACTTAACGTACCGCCCACCATGGTGCCCATGGCCGAGCTGATCAGATACACCATCACCAGCGTGCTCACTGCCCACGTTACCAAACCATGCCAAGCACCAAGACGTCCGTAATTACGGTTCGAAAGGTAAGATGCCACCCAACCCCCGGCAAACGCAGCAACAATAGCCGTCATCACATACCAGATTGCGGCCCAGATGGAGACGGCCATCAGGCTCGGTGTATCACCGGTCGCTGGGTCCACGGTACTAAAACCAATGGCCATGCCAATCAGGTTCAAAATAATGGTCACAGCCAATGCCACGGTCACACCAGCCAGCACCGAGCGCCAGCTGATCGACGAAGGCGCATTCAGTACCTCTTCAAAAACATTAATAGTGGGTGCCGTTCCAACAGGATTACCTGTCACGGGGAGCGTTATACGAGCCATTCTACTTATCCTTTTCATCATTTGGTGAAGTGAAAAAGCAATGTCGCCCAAGCCGTTAAGTTCCTGCATCGCACTTACTTCTTTTAATGTCTTAAATAAAAGAAAAGACATGCTGCTTCAGCACATTATGCCAAGATATATCCGGCCTTGACATTACATGATAAACGTTCAAAAATCAAAACATGTCCCAACCCAGCCTGTTTTCTCTTGAAGAAGCACCACCCATCTACCCATCCGGTTTCCGCCTGATGGAAGACCTGATTACTCCCCAAGAAGAAGCCGCGTTACTCGCAACCATTCAACCGCTGCCCTTTAAACATTTCGAGTACGAAGGCTACGAAGGGCACCGCCGCGTCATCTCCTATGGCTGGGATTATGACTTCAACACCCATACGCTTCACACTGCGGAACCCATTCCCACCTTTCTCCACAACCTCCGCACCAAAGCCGCCACCTTTGCAGAGATGAACCCCGAAGATCTGCAACAGGCCATCGTCACCGAATATGCCCCCGGCGCCGGCATTGGCTGGCATCGCGATCGCCCGATGTTCGAGAAGATCGTCGGTATTTCATTGAGCGCACCTTGCACGTTCCGCCTGCGTCTGCGCACAACACAACCAGCTCATACATGGGCACGCATCAATCTCATGGCGGCACCGCGCTCCGCGTATCTCATCAGCGGAGAATCCCGTACACAATGGGAACACAGCATCCCGCCGGTGGAACAACTCCGCTACTCTATAACCTTTCGCAACTATAAACCTTAAGCGGAACTAAATCCCCCACGGCTTTATTAGCTGGGTGATGAAACCGGATCTACCCTTCAAACCCAACCTGCGCAGGCCCTCTCAACAACTCAGGAACCTCAATGCAACGCTCAAGGCCAAACCTCCGTCCGCCGCCGGTACATGGCTGTTCGTG
Organism: Pseudomonas fluorescens; assembly: GCA_003241595.1. Taxonomy (GTDB): domain Bacteria; phylum Pseudomonadota; class Alphaproteobacteria; order UBA2136; family UBA6156; genus UBA6156. The sequence continues at coordinate 26,826 of QFOU01000009.1, read as the reverse complement.
TACGGTCTGCTTGCCAAAAGGCCACCCTTCAAATATGTGCACGCCAAACCCTTCACGCTGTTAGGGTGGCACCGCGAATTCCATCTCGCCGACCCTCTCAACCGCGGTACTCCCACCTCCCCCGGCCTTACTCTGGGCCTTATTCCCGGCGGAGAATGCCCTGGTATAGCCTACCTGCTATCCGACACCGAAACTCACCAAAGCCTTATTCCCGTCTGGGAACAGGAAATGCTTCTTCCCTTCTACGCACCGCAGTGGATCCAACACGACGGCCATATGCTACTCACCATGACCACCGATCTCGCCAGCCCCGCCCTCTGGACCGGTCTATCGCTCACCGAAACCGCCGCTCTCCTCGGCACCCGCCAAGGCACTCAAGGTACCAACTATGAATATCTTACCGACGTCATTCAGGCCTTTGAAGCCGCTCATCAACACGACCCTTATCTGCAAAATCTAAATCGCCACATCCACGGAACATGAGACGCAAAACACCATTCCCTCTCGGCCCCCACACAACTCATAAAAGGAAAAACGACATGGCACAAAAAGACCTGAACGATCTGTTCCTCCACAATCTCAAAGATATCTACTACGCCGAAAAGCAGATCTATAAAACCCTGCCCAAAATGGCCAAGGCCGCCCAGTCTGCCGAACTTCAGGAAGCGTTTGAAACACACCGCGAAGAAACCGCCGGTCAGGTCGAACGCTTGGAAGAAGTCTTCAAAATTCTTGAAAAGCGTGCCCAGGGCGTGGTCTGCGAAGCCATTCAAGGTATTATTGAAGAAGGTAAGGAAACCATCGAAGACTTCGGTAATAGCTCCGTGATTGACACCGCCCTCGCTGGCACCGGCCGCGCGGTGGAGCACTACGAGATCGCGCGCTACAGCATGCTCTGCTCGCTCGCCAAGCAACTCAACATGAAGGACGCCGCCAAACTGCTCGACCAGAACCTGCAGGAGGAAATCAAAACCGATAAACTCCTCACTCAACTGGCGGAAACCGTCACAACCACCGCCACCAGCACGTCGTCCACCCGTAAAGCTGCCTAACCGCAGCCCGCAATAACCGGCCTTAGGGCCGGTTTGTTTTACTTTTTGCCTGCCATCATCCGCCGTTTCACCACCGTCGCGCGCTTTAAACTCCGGTCGGAAGAGGTCACCGCATGCCGCAGCATCGCCTCCACCCGCTCCGGCCCATCTTTCAACATCTGCGCAATGTCCTGCGTCTCAGGTAATGTGCGCCAGTGCCGCACCGGCATCTCGCTTTTCATCATTTTGATCTTGATCCGCGCGGGGTTGAAAATGTGCCGGTAATACGTCCGCCACAACTCCTCCACCGCGTCTTCAGCCGGCATCACATTTTGCGGCAGCCCTTCCCCCCACACCAAGCCCTCTCCATCCCAGCTGCAACTTTCAAGTGGTGTCGCAATTCCCCAGCGCTGGTGCCGGAAGCGGTTCACAAAAAAAGGCGCCGCCAATGTCAGAATCCGGTGATCAGGACAATGCCACGCCAGATACGTCTCCAACCCATCCACCTCGGTTTTCCGGAATCGCACAAACGCATGCATCTTATGAATATCGCGCCCCACCTGCTTCGCCATCACATTCAACTTACTTACCAGCGGGTCGGCCGGGTTATGCAACAACCGCGCTTCACCTTTCTGTATCCGCCACAGCGCCCGGTACAGATAATTCCACCGCAACGCATCCGCATGACACGCCACACTTCGTGCCAATTGCACATAAGGCTTCGGCACCGACAGTTGCCCCTCCCCCTCGGGAATTTCCGCCCCACCAAACAACCCTTTATACCCCAGCCACGTCACTTCATCGGGCGTCACGCCAGCCAGTATTAACCGCCGTGCCTGACCTCGAAACTCTTCAAATGTCACCGCCTGCAAACTCAACATGCTACAGCACCAAACTCATCTGCTGCGGCACAATCAACCGGCTGCGCACCTTCTGTACAAAGTCCTGCGCATCCAGAATCTTGGTATCCGGATTTTTATCCGCCGTTATAATAAACGGCGTCGCTTTCAACAGCCCGATCCGCATTTGTACTAGGTCAATCAAGCGTAATGTCTGAAACCGCCGTGCCGCCAGTATCCGCTTCACCCCCTGCACCCCAAACCCCGGTACCCGCAACAACTCCCGCTTACTCGCTTTATTGATGTCCAACGGAAAAAACTGCGGATTTCGCAACGCCCACGCCACTTTCGGGTCAACCCCCAAATCCAAGTCCGGCGTGTCCGGTGGCACTACTTCATCCACCGTGTACCCGTAAAACCGCAACAACCAGTCGCTCTGATACAACCGGTGCTCCCGCACCAACGGCGGCGCCACCAGCGGCAAACGGTTATCGGCATGAGGAATCGGGCTGAACGCCGAGTAATACACCCGCCGCATGCCATAGGTCTGGTACATATGGTGGGCCGTCTGTAAGATCGCACGGTCCGCCGTGGGCGTCGCTCCCACAATCATCTGGGTACTCTGCCCGCCCGGTGCATACACCGGCGCTGTCTTGAACGTCTTGCGCGCATCCCGGTTCTCCTCGGTCTCAATACGGATGCGCCGCATATTGTTCTCCAGCATAGTATGATTTTTCTCCGGCGCCAGTTGACTAATATCCGCCGGTGTCGGCAATTCAATATTCACGCTCAACCGGTCGGCATACAGCCCCGCTTCCGCCAATAAATCATTCGAAGCCCCTGGAATCGTCTTGAGGTGAATATAACCGCCAAATCCATGCTCCTGCCGCAAACTCTTCGCCACCGCCACTAGCTGCTCCATGGTGTAGTCCGAGTTACGGATGATCCCCGAACTCAAAAACAATCCCTCAATGTAATTGCGCCGGTAAAAATCCAGCGTCAGGTTCACCACTTCACTCACACTGAACCGTGCCCGCGGCGTATCCGAAGACACGCGGTTTACACAGTATTTGCAGTCAAAGATACAAAAGTTCGTCATTAAAATTTTCAATAGCGAGACGCAACGGCCATCCGGGGTGTAGCTATGGCAAATGCCGCTGGTACGGGTGTTGCCAATCCCGCCGTCCTGGGTTTTTCGCAACCCATCCCCTTTACCTCCACCGCTTGCGCAGCTAGCATCGTATTTGGCCGCATCCGAAAGAATCGCCAACTTCGCCGCTGTCTCCATGGCCCCACCCTATATTGATTAATGTTCAAAAATCAATATAACCGATTCCTTCCACATTGCAAACGCTGTTTGCACGGCGAATCCGTAATTCCGTATCCAGAATAAATGTGTTACAAACCCGCCGTATTAGTTAGGAGCACACCATGCACATCGGAATTATCGGCCTCGGCCGTATGGGCGGCAACATCAGCCAGCGCCTCATGAACCACGGCCACAGCACCGTGGTATTCGACACCAACGCAGCCGCCGTCGATGCCCTCGCCGCCAAAGGCGCCGTTCCAGCCACCAGCATTGCCGATATGGTCGACAAGCTCCAAGCGCCCCGCACGGTCTGGATCATGCTGCCCGCCGGTACGATTACCGAAACGACCATCACCGAAGTCGCCCGCCACATGCAACCCGGCGATATCATCATCGATGGCGGCAACACCATGTACAAAGACGACATCCGCCGCGCAGGTGAACTGAAAGCCCACGGCATCACCTATATCGATGTCGGCACCTCCGGCGGCGTCTGGGGGCTGGAGCGCGGCTACTGCATGATGATCGGCGGCGAAAAACAGGCCGTCGACCACCTCGATCCCATCTTCAAAGCGTTGGCCCCCGGCCTCGGCAACGTCCCCCGCACCCCGGGCCGTGAAGGCCGCAACCCCACGGCGGAAGAAGGCTACCTCCACTGCGGTCCCGCCGGGTCCGGCCATTTTGTGAAGATGATCCACAACGGTATCGAATATGGCATGATGCAGGCCTTCGCCGAAGGCTTCAACGTCATGAAGCATAAAAACAGCCCCGCCCTGCCGGAAGATATGCGCTTCGACCTCAACATGGGCGATATTGCCGAAGTCTGGCGCCGTGGCAGCGTGGTCTCGTCCTGGCTGCTCGATCTCACCGCGCAGGCCCTCGCCACCGATGAAAACCTCGACGCCTTCAGTAGCTCCGTGTCCGATTCCGGCGAAGGTCGCTGGACCGTCGATGCCGCCGTCGAACAAGGCGTACCCATCCCTGTACTAGCCGCGTCTCTCTGGGCCCGCTTCAGCTCGCGCAGCCTCAGCACCTATGGCGATAAAATGCTCTCCGCCATGCGCTTCGGCTTCGGTGGCCACCTCGAGAAAAAAGCCTAAAATTCGCCATTCAAAAAGGCCTACTCCATGCCCACTACATCCAGCAAAGCTCCCGCTAACACCCTCGTCATTTTCGGCGCCAGCGGAGATCTCACAAAGCGCCTGCTCATGCCCGCGCTCTATAACTTGGCGGGCAGCCACCTACTGGATGACAACTTCGAGGTTCTCGGCGTCTCCCGCAGCGAGATGACCGACGACGATTTCCGCACAAAGCAGTCAGAATACATGAGCACCTTCACCCAACTGCGCAGTGGAGATAGTTCACAAATGCTCGATGAAGAGGCCTGGCGCTGGCTGGAGCAACGCCTGCACTACACCAGCGGTAACTTTACCGAAGCGAGCACGTACGAAGCCCTCGCCAAACGCCTTGGAAACCGTAACGCCGTATTTTTCCTGGCGGTCCCCAGCGAGGCCTTTGCCCCAATTGTGGAGGGTCTTCACACTCACGGGCTCATGCAGCAGAACAAAACCAAATCCCGCCGTGTGGTGATCGAAAAACCCTTCGGTCACGACCACTCCAGTGCCATCACCCTCAACCAGCATTTGTTAGGCATGTTTAACGAAGACCAGATCTACCGCATCGACCATTTCCTTGGAAAAGAAACGGTACAAAATATCTTCGCACTTCGCTTCGGCAACAGCCTGTTCGAACCCATCTGGAACCGCGAGCATATCGAGAGCGTGCAAATCACGGCCGCCGAAACGGTCGGTGTAGAAGGCCGTGGCAGCTTCTACGAACCCACCGGCGCCCTGCGCGATATGGTGCCCAACCACTTGTTCCAACTGCTGGCTCTCATCACCATGGAGCCGCCCGCCGCCACTTCGGCCGATGCCATCCGCACCGAAAAAGCCAAGGCGATCGAAGCCATCGTGTCCCTGTCCGAAACCGATCTGCAGCACGATGTTGTCCGCGGCCAATACACGGCCGGCCACATCAAGGATATCGCCGTGCCCGGTTACACACAGGAAACTAGCGTCTCACCTAAATCGCAAACCGAAACCTATCTCGCACTGCGCCTCAAGCTGGATACCCCGCGCTGGAAAGACGTGCCCTTCTACCTGCGCACCGGAAAACGCCTCACCACCCGCAAAACCGAAATCGTCATTACCTTCAAACAACCTGCCACGTGGGCCGAAGGTCCCGCCGCCGCCAACGTTCTTGTGCTGCGCCTGCAACCGGAAGAAGGCATCACGCTCTTCATCAATGCCAAAACCCCCGGCCAAACCCATAATACCTTGCAAAGCGTGGCGCTCGATTTCGGCTACAAGAACACCTTCGCCCTCAAGCCCAATACCGGCTACGAAAGCCTGCTCTACGATGTGCTGATCGGCGACCAGACCCTCTACAACCGCGCCGATATCATCGAAGCCGGTTGGCAAAAGATGCAACCGATCCTCGACGCGGTCAACGAGGGCAAACTCAAACTGCACCATTACGAGGCTGGCTCCGAAGGCCCGCGCATCGCCGACAACCTGCCCTGCCGCAACGGCCACGATTGGAAGAAGCTCATCTAATGCGCATGCCCACCCACGTTATCTTACCTAGCGCCACCAGCCTCGCCGCCCATGTGGCGGAGTGGCTTACCGCCAAGGCCGAAGCCAGCACAGGTACATTCAGTATCTGCCTCTCCGGCGGCTCAACGCCCAAGGCTCTCTACAGCCTGTTGGCCACTCAACCCTTTGCGTCTCGTATGCCGTGGAACCGCATTCACCTCTTCTTCGGCGACGAACGATTCGTACCCTACACCCATGCCGACAGTAACTTCCGCATGGTGAAGGAAGCCCTGCTCGACCACGTGCCACTTTCACCAGCCAACATACACCCGTTCCCCATTCTCGAAACGCCCGAAGCCTCCGCCAGCGCCTACGCCACCACGCTGCAACAATTCTACGGCCATACCAGCCTGGCACCGGAAAAACCACTTTTCGATGTCACCTTCCTCGGCCTCGGTGAAGACGGTCACACCGCCTCCCTCTTCCCAAACACAGCCGCCTTGGATGAACGCACCGCATGGGCCACTGCCGTCATCGGCGCCAAGCCTGAGCCCCGCCTCACCCTCACCTATCCGGTGCTGGAGCATTCCGCCACCATTGCCTTCCTCACCGCAGGTGCCAGCAAAACCGAGATGCTCACACGCGCTATGGCCCACGATGCCTCCATCCCCGCCGGTCGCATCGCGCCCCTCCATAATCTCATCTGGTTCACCGACACGGCCGCAACTGGCGCCTAAAAAAGAGAGGGTCATCCCTCTCTTTTTTTTTAATCTGAACTACTCCGCCTCATCCTCGGTATCCTCACTCAAACCAAGGCCCTTATACCACTCCGCATATGGCGTGGTCATGGCTTTATGGCGGTTGTAGTCCGGCGCACCATCGGTCCACCATACCGCCCCACGCTCACCCAACGCGATTTTTACGCGGTTCACTTCGGCATGGGCCCACTTCTCCGCCCGCACGTCGTTGCGCTTCTTCTGGGCTTTTACATCGCGTCGCGCCTTCATCAGTTCAAAGGTCAACTTGTCGCGCAGGTCGGGGTCAAGGTCCGGGTTGGCACAGCGCCACAACCTCCCTTTCACCACAAAATAGCGTCCATCCGGCGTTACCGGGTATTTATCAGAGTTGGCAAAGATCTCAGGCATGCACTGCTCTACCACACAATCCGCCTTGAAAATTATTTTTCTTTAAAAAGCCGTTCAGCCTCAAATGCCTGAATGCTCACCGTACCCCAACGGCAGGAACCACCGCCGCTTACCGAACATTAGCAGCCCGAGGCCGGAGGGGTCTCAGCGCACTCCCCAGCACGGGGGGACAATGAGGAGATAAAGACAATGGCAAACTATGGTAACCACGAGCAACACGTGAAAGCTGGTCAACAAAGCCACAAGAACAGCGACAGCAAGAACGACGACCGCAACATGAACATGGGCTCGCGTAACAGCCAGAACGATTCCAGTTCCAGCCGTAACTCCAGCTCAGGCTCCAGCCGCAGCAGCGGTACTCAGGGCGGCACTCACGAGCAACACGTAAAGGCCGGCCAGCAAAGCCACAAGAATTCCAAGTAATCGGAATTCGCTACAACCCCGCTTCGGCGGGGTTTTTTGCACGCAGCCTGAACCATTCTACCGCATCTGCATTTCGTTTGCATGCCGCTCACCTACGTTACCGATGCCGAACCCGGATACACCCGCCGCAAAAGCGGTAAAGGCTTCACCTATTACACCACTAACGGTGCCCGCCTCACCGAGAAAACCGAACTCACCCGCATCAAAGCGCTCGGTATTCCGCCCGCGTATACCAGCGTATGGATCTGCACCGATCCCAACGGCCATCTGCAAGCCACCGGCCGGGATGCGAAGGGCCGCAAACAATACCGCTACCATGCCGAGTGGACGCTGAGCCAGAACACCTCCAAATATAACCACCTGCTTACTTTCGCCAAACATTTGCCCCGCATCCGTCGCCACGTCCGCACGCAAATGAACCAACCCGGCCTGGGCCGCGCCAAGGTCATCGCCACCGCCATCAACCTGCTGGAAACAACTCTCATCCGCGTCGGCAACGAAGATTACGCCCGCACGAATAAAAGCTATGGCCTCACCACCCTGCGCGATCGCCACGTCAAAATCACCGGTGGCGAACTGCGCTTCCAGTTCAAGGGGAAAAGCGGAAAGGAGTGGAATCTTCGGCTCTCCGACCGACGCATCGCCAAGGTCATCCGCGCATGTCAAGATCTCCCCGGTCAGAAGCTTTTCCAATACCTCGACGATAATGGGGAGCGCCACGGCCTATCCTCACAGGATATCAACGAGTATCTCCGCACCTTCACCGGCGAAGATATCACCGCGAAGGACTTTCGCACGTGGGCCGGCACCGTCACCGCCTTTACCGAGCTCGCCGGCTGCGAACGGCCAGAGTCCGTGACTGCCACCCGTCGCACCATCTCCGACGTAGTCAAACGCGTCGCCAACAAACTCGGAAACACCCCCGCCATCTGCCGCAAATGTTATATCCACCCCCTCATCTTCGAAGCCTTCGAACACGGTAAAATGGACAAACCACTCCCCACCCTTACCGGCCTCACCAAACCCGAACGCCTCACTCTCGCACTCTTGGCGTCCCAGCGCAAAAACCCGCGCCCCGTCGCCGCTTGCCTCACCTGAGCTCCATGATCATCAGCGCAAAAAAGGGCAGCCAAACGGCTGCCCTTCGATACATTCAGCAGACTAATAGTCGTCCTGCGAACGCCCACCACCGTGAGAATTCTGTCCGCCAATACGTCCGGCCTCAGAAGCACGCTCAGGGTCGTTGCGGAAATTCCCGCCGGAGTTCTGTCCGCCCTTATGTCCAGCTTCCGCCGCACGCTGCGGGTCGTTGGCAAAGTTACCGGATGAACGGCTGGCCGCTTCCGAAGCACGCTCCGGATCATTCCGGAAATTCCCACCGGAGTTCTGTCCTCCTTTGTGACCAGCTTCCGACGCACGATCACGGTCATTGGCAAAATTGCCGGGATTGGTATTCTTGGTCGTCATGATAATTCCCCCTTTATTAGTTATCATGTGCCGGGTTAACGTCTCCCAAGCAGGGCCAGTTCCGTTCGCTCAACGCCACGAAACGTTGAAAATCCGCCCCAAATCGCTAACCCTCTCGTTTCACAACACAATAAAAAAGAGAGGCCAAGGCCTCTCCAATGCACATGCCGCTTACGGGTGAATCACCACCTTCACGCACCCATCCGCCTTATCACGGAACATCTTATAAGCGTCCGGCCCCTCTTCCAGCGTAATGCGATGAGTAATCAGGAAAGAGGGGTCAATCTCACCCTTTTCTATCCGGGCCATCAGCGGTTTCAGATAACGCTGCACGTGGGTCTGCCCGGTTTTCACCGTTAACCCTTTCCCCACAATATGCCCCATCGGGGCAATGGTGGGGCCAATGAATACACCGGGCACCGAAAGCGTGCCCCCTGGCCGCACCGCCAGTGCGGCCTGCTGTAACGCATACGGCCGCTCAGTGCTGGTCAGCTTGGTCTGCAACGTCTCCAAAAGGCCTTCCGAACCATGGCTTTCCATCCCCACCGCCTCAATCACGTGGTCAGGACCTTCACCTTTGGTTTTACTCACAATGCGCTCCTGCAAATTCTCATCTTTATAATCCAGCGTCTCCGCACCCGCCGCACGCGCCATCGCTAGGCGCTCCGGTACCGTATCAATCGCGATCACCCGCTCGGCCCCTAATAAAAAGCACGATTTGATCGCGAACAACCCTACTGGTCCGCACCCAAATACAACCACAGTTTCACCACCCTTTAGCCCACATTGCTCGGCAGCCTGATATCCGGTCGGGAAGATATCAGAAAGGAACAGCACTTGCTCATCAGTCAATCCCTCGCTCACTTTGATCGGCCCCACATCGGCAAACGGCACGCGCATATATTCGGCCTGCCCTCCGGCAAATCCACCGTACATGTGCGAGTAACCAAACAACCCGGCAGTCGGATACCCCAACACCTTGGCCTGATCCTTACCATTGGGATTGGAACGCGCGCACAGCGACCACTGACTACTGATGCAATACCGGCAAGCCCCGCATCCGATGGTGAATGGCACCACTACCCGGTCACCCACGTTCAGTCTACGCACGTTTTTGCCCACTTCCACCACTTCACCCATGGTCTCGTGACCCAATACATCACCTTTTTCCATACTCGGTACAAATCCGCCCATCAGGTGGAGGTCAGAGCCACAGATGGCGCAACTCGTCACACGGATAATCGCATCATCGTCCGATTCCAACTTCGGGTCCGGAACCGTCTCACACCGAATATCTCCCGTACCATGCCAACACAGTGCTCTCATCTTCACTTCCTTTCCTTAATGAATGGCAACCCAATCCCCCACACCCACCAATGGTTCCTCAAAAAGCCGCAGAAATCCGCCAAACCGCTTGGCTTACGCCTCACCTCACCAGTAAAGAAGAGGCCCCTCAGGGCCTCTTTCCTTGTCACAACCTTAGAAGGTGTAAGCCACCGAAAGCACACCGCGCGCGCCACAAATATCATCGCACTGGCTCTTTTCAATGTCGGTATCATGGTAGGTGGCAGCCACGGTAAAGCCCATCAGGTTGTAGCTCACACCAACACGCCAGGTGGTGTAGTCCAAACCGTTATCCACCATCTGGCGCGCCAAACCGCCAACAGCTTTGAAATCATAGCCCTTGATGGAGAACGGAGCAGCAGCCGAACCTTCCACAAACACGGCCTCATCAGTACCCACACCAGTAAAGTCCGGAGAGTACGCCACCAAACCGGTGGTGGAGGCAACACCCCAGTCATAGGTCAGGCTACCAATGCCTTCAAAGTAGTTGTAATCGGCATTACTATTGGAGCCTGGGTACAAGTAAGCCACAATACTGGCATCGCCGGTCAATTTATTGCTAAACGCATGAGTATAACCTACACCGGCATCAATCTCGGCATTCGCATCATCGTTGGCGGTGCGGAAATTCACCGGCGCGGCAAACAGGTCCACGTGCACACCACTCTTGTGGGCCCAGGTGGAACCGATCATCGGGGTGATGTTCTCATCGTTCTGGCTGATCCCCCGGAACACATAATCACTGGCCACAGTGACAGTAGGGGTCAAAATTCCGTCCATAATCCGGATAGGTTCGGCTTGGGCCACACCAGCCGAGGTCGCGGCCAGAGTCAGAAGAAAAACGCGGGAGAAGCGCATGGGGGTTCTTTCATTTATTTGCAACTAACATGCGCATAGCTTAAGAACCTCGCAAGATAGCCTCCACCAAACCCCTTCCCCAAGGTGGCAACTTTGCATCTTTCACCCGGCCGTTAGTGCCCACCCATATCCTTGGCAACCCGCGTCGGCTTCGGTGCAAACCAAATGGAACATGCAGCCGCAATCAAGCACAAAACCAATACCTGGAAGATATGGTTATTCGCCAGCATCACCGCCTGCCCCTGCAACAGGTGGTCCAGCTGCACCATCGCCTGGTCGGACGTCATCCCACTGGCCACCAACGTCGTCTGCACATCTCCATACTTATCCAAGTCCCCCACCATCTGCGCATGGTTGGCATTGGCATCGTTCTCCCATGCGGTCGTTACCAACGAAGTTGCAAAGGCACCCGAGAGCGTCCGCACAAAATTAAACAATCCCGCCGCCGAAGCCGTCTCTTTGGGTTGCACACTCGACAACGCAATATTGGTCAGCGGAATAAAGAAGAACGGCATCCCAATCCCCTGCACCAAAATCGGTCCGGCCAACTGCCAGAAGGTCACGTCGGTGGTATAAAACGACCGCCAGAACGTCACGCCCGCCAGCCACATCACGCCAAAGAACACCAACATCCGGCCATCCACCTTGCCCAGCATCCGCGCCACGAATGGGGCCACAAAAATGGCGATCATCCCGTTCATCCCCATCACCATGCCGGCATCGGTGGCGGTATAACCCATATAACTTTGCAACCACAGCGGCGTCAGCACGTTCAAGGCAAAGAACGATCCGAACGCAAGGCTGATCGTTACCGTCCCCATTGCAAACCCGCGGTGCCGGAAGATCCGCAGATCCACAATCGGCTTATCGGCCGTCAACTCCCAGATCATGAAGGCCGCAAACCCAATCGCCGAAGTAATCGCCAGCGACACAATGAGCGGCGAAGCAAACCAATCCAGCTCCTTGCCCTTGTCGAGCATGAATTGCAGTGCCGCCACCCACACAATCAGCAGGGTCAAACCCACGGTATCAATGCGGTTCTTTTCGGTCTCGGTCTCCACGGGTGCTAAGGTGCGCCACACCAGCAGACTGCACAGAATCGCAATGGGAACGTTGATGAAGAAGATGAACTCCCAACCAATGTTATCACTAATATACCCTCCCAACGTCGGCCCCAGTACCGGTGCCAGCAACGTGGTCATACTCCACAACGCCATCGCTCCACCAATCTTCTCCCGTGGGAAAATCCGAATAAGAAGCGCCTGCGAGATCGGCATTAACGGCCCGCCGGAAAGCCCCTGCAAAATGCGGAAAAACACAAGCGCCTCGATTGAGGTCGCCGCTCCACACAACGCCGAACAGATGCCGAACATCAGCATCGAAACCACGAAAACCTTTACACTCCCAAACCGCCCCGCCAACCAGCCGGTCAGCGGCACAATAATGGCCTCCGCCACGGCATAAGAAGTAATGACATAGGTCCCTTGGCTCGGCGAAACCGCCAAGCCACCAGCAATATGCGGTACCGACACGTTCGCGATCGTCATGTCCAGCACCACGATGAAGTTGGCCAACGCCAACATCATCGCTGCCAGTAACTGCTGCGGCCGCGTCAGTTTCTCAAACGCTTGCTCCATAAAAGCTACTCACCCGAGATATCAATGGTCGCTTCCATCGAAAGCCCCACCTGCAACGGGTGCGCCTTCAACTCATTCGCATCCAACTGCACCCGCACCGGCAAACGCTGCACCACCTTGATCCAGTTCCCGGTGGCATTCTGAGCGGGGATCGCCGAAAACGCGGCCCCAGTTCCGCCCGCCAAGCCCTGTACTACCCCGTGATACACCACACCACTTCCGTACAGGTCAGAGTGCAATTCCACTTTCTGCCCGATCTTCACCTTGCGCAACTGCACTTCCTTGAAGTTGGCATTTACATAAACCTTGTCCAACGGCACCACCGCCATCATCGGTGTTCCCGCCTGCACACGCTGGCCCAACTGCACATTGCGCTTGGCGATCACACCATCGATCGGCGCCACCACGGTGGTGCGGGAAAGGTCTACCGCCGCCTGGTTCCGCATGGCTTCCATCTGCGCCACACTAGCACCGGCTGTCATGGCTTCACTCTGCGCAGTGGTCAGCTCTTCCGCCGAAACCGCACCGGTGTTCGCCAACTTCTGACGACGCATCAACTCAGTTTGTGCTTTAGAAAGATTCGTCTGCGCCACGATCAACTGCGCATCCGCCTGCGCCAGCGCCAGGTCCGCATCCGTGCTGTCCAATTTGATCAACACCTGCCCCTGCTTCACCGCCTCGGTGTCATTCACCAGAATTTCCGAGACAATACCATTGATGGTCGGCGTCACCTGCGCCACTTCCGCTTCTACATACGCATTGTCAGTGCTCACGTAGTTCGAACCCACTAAAAACCAATAAGCCCCGTAGCCGATCGCAGCCACCGCTACAACCGCACCTAAAATCAGAAACGCCCGCTTGCGCTTCGCGTTATTCCCCTTGGCAGATGCACTCTGTGTCATCGTCCTTACTCCTTATGTTCCGTCATGTTCGCATCAAATGTGTAACCACCGCCTAAAGCTTTCATCAGCTGAATATCCAGCTTGAACGCCCGCGCTTCCAACCCCGCCAGTGCCTTGCGGTTCTGAATCAAAATATCTTCCGCCGACAGCACATCGAGGTAGTTCGAAAGCCCCGCCCCATAGCGCTGTCGCATCGTGACCCACGCCTTCTCGGCATCATCCACTGCCTGCTGACCAAACGCCAAACGCTCACCCAATTGCTGGCGGCTCACCACCACATCGGCCACCTCTTGGTAAGCATGGGTCAACGTCGCGTCATAACTGGCGACCGCTTCTTCATAGGTGGCACCGGCCAATTTGTACTGGCCCTTCAACGCATCCCGACCAAAGATCGGCAAACTAATGGCCGGCCCCACTCCACCAATCGTCGAATCACCCTTACCCAGATACTGCAAACCCAACACCTGCTGCCCCAAATAAGCCGTCACATTTACGTTCGGATAAAACCCGGCCTTCGCGACTTTAATCCGTGCCGCAGCCCCTTCGGCCCGCAACCGTGCCGCCTGCACATCGGCCCGCCGCGCCAGCAAGTCTAACGACAAATTCTCCGGCACACCCAAACTCCGCTGCACATCGCGCTTCGGCTCGGCAATTTCCAACCCCCGGTCCGGCCCCTTCCCCAATAACGCCGCAATGCGGTTCCGCGTCAAACCGATCGCCTCATTGTAGGCCGCCACTTCCGCCTTGGCATTGGCTTCCAACGCCCGTGCCTGCCGCACACTCCCAATATTCTCAAGCCCACTGGCCTCACGCTGCGCAAACAAGCTGGCGGTCTTGCTCCGCACTTTCAACGCCGCTTCCGCCGCCTCCTTGTCCGCATAATTCTGCGCCAGGTCCGCATAAGCTTCCGCCAGAGAGGTCGTCAACACTACCCGTGCCTGCGCCGCTTCCGCCTTCGCCGCCTCGGCTTCACTCAAGGCTGCCGCGACCGAAGCCCGGTTCTTACCCCAAAAATCGATCTCATAACTAAAGTCCAGCGTTCCCCGTGCCGAATCATTCCACCCGTCCGGAATCGCCCCTGCCGGTGCCCCGTTATTCGCACTCTGTCGCATCGAAGTATAACTTGCATTCAACGCCAACTGCGGAGCCAACACCGCCCCCGCCTGTTCCGCCCGTGCATTCGCCTGCTTTAACCGCGCATTGGCAATCGCCAAATCCGGCGCACCGTCCATCGCTTCACGCATCAAAGCATTGAGCTGCTCATCCTGATACACCACCCACCAATCCGCCGCAGGCCAACTCACCGGCGTCACGTTCTTCACACTCTGCGCCACCGCATAGTCATCCGCCTTCTTGAACGAGGGCAAATGCTCCATCACCGGCGCACATGCCGCCATACTCAAAGATAATACCGTCAGTAGCGCCATGCGCTCAAATGTCAGAAAGGAGTGTAAATTCACGTTCATGCTGTCTCTTATAAACATACCGTACTGTATGGTTATATATTGACCGGCACAAATTGTAAATGTACTATCTGACATCTACATAAAGAGGTGAAATGAGAGTTAAAACCGAACAAAAGCGACAGGAGATCCTCCAGATCGCAAAGGAAGTCTTTGAAGAACAAGGCTTCGATTCCGCGTCCATGGCTCAAATCTCCACCCGCCTCGGTGGCTCCAAAGGCACGCTCTACAACTATTTTTCCTCTAAGGAAGAACTGTTTGTGGAAGCCATGCTGGAACTCGCCCAACAGCACAAAAAACACCTCGGCTGCTTCGAGTTCCAAAAGGGCGACCACATCCGCCCCCTCCTCATCGCCTTTGGTACCTCCTACACCGAATTCATCAGCAAACCGTGGTATCTGGAAATGCTGCGCACCGTTATCGGCTTTAAAAACAATACCGATGTCCGCAAACAATTCTACGAAAAAGGTCCCCGCAAAGGCCTCACCAAAATCGCAGGCATCTTCGAACTCGCCGCGGCCGAAGGCCAGCTTAAGCAAGCCGACTACCTCGTCATGGCCCGCCAGTTCAAGGCCCTGCTGGATGCCGAAATACTCACCCCCATGCTTCTCAACGCCATGAAGGTACCCCCCGCCGCCTCCCGTAAAGAGGCCGTAGAGCGGGCCATCGACGCCTTCCTCGCGATCTACGGCAAGTAACCCATCCACCAAAAAAGCCCCCGCAAAGGGGGCTTTTCACATTTGGCAGAATTAAGCCCGCTTACCCCGGTAAACGCTCAACGCCACCAAGGTACAAATGGCACCGGAGAGCAGATAAGCACCGGAAGCCATTAGTCCGAAGTAACTCGCCAGCAGCAACGCCGCCAACGGTGCAAATCCAGCCCCAAACAACCAAGCAAGGTCACTGGTCAGGGCCGAAGCCGTGTAGCGGTATTCCTTACGGAACTTGTCCGCCATTACGCCGGAAGACTGCCCAAACGCCAAGCCCAACAGCACAAAGCCAGTCAACATGAAGAGGATCTCACCCACTTCACCCGCTCCCAGCAACTGCGGCGCAAAACCACTGAATGCAGCAATCGCACCCGCCGTAATGCTCAACAGGGTATGACGACCGATCTTATCCGCGATCAACCCGGAAGCCGCCACGGCGATCAAACCAAATGTCGCCGCCATCAACTCAATTACCAAAAAGCGTGCGGGGTTTTCGGTGGTGAACAGGAACACCCAAGAGAGGGGGAACACCGTCACCATATGGAACAGCGCAAAACTTGCCAGCGGCGCAAACGCCCCCGCTACAATGTGCCAACCCTCCTTTTTCACCGTGTCTAACACCTCACGTGGCTGCAATTCACGGCTTTCCAGCATATCCACATATTCAGGCGTGCTTACAATCCGCAAACGGGCAAACAGTGCCACCACGTTGATGGCAAACGCCACAAAGAACGGATAACGCCAACCCCAGCTGAAGAAATCTTCCGCCGAAAGCTTATGTACAAAGTACGCGAACAGAGCACTCGCTACCATCAAACCCAACATGGCCCCCAATTGCGGGATCATCGCATACCAACCACGACGATGGGCCGGTGCATGGAGAGAAAGCAAAGATGCCAAACCATCCCACGTACCACCCCACGCCAACCCCTGCGCAGTACGGAAGATCGCCAGCAATACAACCGACAGCATGCCAATCGTCTCATAGCCGGGGAGGAACGCGATCACCACCGTTGCCGTACCCAACAGGAATAAGCCGGAGGTCAACTTGGCACCACGTCCATATGCCAGTTCAATTTTAGAGAAGATATAAGTCCCAATAGGACGCGCCATGAACGCCAGCGGGAAGATCATGAACGAATACAACATCGCCGTCAGCGGATCGACGAACGGAAACACCAGTTTCGGGAACACCAGAACCGAAGCGATGGCATACACAAAGAAGTCAAAGAATTCCGACGTACGGCCAATAATCACCCCCACCGCAATGTCATCCACATCAGTGTGACTATGGTATTTGTCCACAACCGGTGAGCTAGCCACCTGATTACGTGTGTCTTTTTTCGCTTGCTTTGCCATTTTGGGTACTCCGGCCACAGTTATTTTTGGATTCATGTCATCCAAGTCTTCTATTCCGCCGATATTTAGGCTAAATGGAGGCATCGTTCAAGAGAAACGGATTTCTGCCATGAGAAAACTTTTAAAGCACTGCACATCTGCCGCATTCGCCGCCGTCCTGACCGGATGCGAATGGACAGTCCTGCAACCCTCCGGCGACATTGCCGCCCAGCAACGCGACCTTCTGGTCATTTCCACCGTGCTGATGCTCCTCATTATTATTCCAGTGATGTACCTCACTATCCACTTTGCTTGGAAATACCGCGCCTCCAATACCGAAGCCGAGTACGAGCCGGAATGGGATCACTCGACCAAACTGGAGTTGGTCATCTGGGCCTGCCCGCTCCTCATTATCATTTGCTTGGGCGCCATTACATGGCTCGGCACCCACCTGCTCGATCCCTATCGCCCACTCAACCGCATCGCCGATGGCCAACATATTACCGAAGAGGTAAAGCCGCTGGAAGTCCAGGTCGTAGCTCTCGACTGGAAGTGGCTCTTCATCTACCCGGAATACGGTATCGCCACGGTGAACGAACTCGCCGCCCCGGTCGACCGCCCCATCAACTTCCGCATCACCGCCTCCTCGGTCATGAACGCCTTCTACGTCCCCGCCCTCGCCGGTATGATCTACGCCATGCCGGGCATGGAAACCAAACTCCACGCGGTCATCAACAAACCGGGCAACTACCTCGGTTTCTCCGCCAACTACAGCGGCGATGGCTTCTCAGGCATGAAATTCCGCTTCCACGGCCTCGATACCGCCGGATTCGACAACTGGGTCGCCACGGTCAAATCCAGCACCCAAAACCTCGACCGCAACCTCTATCTCACCAAGCTGGAAGTCCCCAGCGAACACGAACCGGTCGCCCACTACGGCACGGTAGCCGCCGACCTCTACCCCGCCATCCTCAACATGTGCGTCAACCCCGGCAAAATGTGCATGGGCTACATGATGGCCATCGACGACAAGGGCGGTCTGGGCAAGGAAGGCCTCCGCCTCACCGCCCCTCTGGCCTACGATAAATACGAGCGCCGCGGAAGCAACGCCGCCTTCTCCGGCAGCGGAACCAACGAGGCCATCTCCGCCAACGGCACCGAAAAAACCTTCATCACCAGCATCTGCAGTGCAGAAGAACAACTCGCCGGTGCCCTAACCCCGTCCGAACACAAGGTCCCCGGCCGCACCGAGATCCGCGGCTACGGCCTCGCCGTTCCGGCCAACAGCGCGCAAGCCCTCACCGGCGGGTTCCTGTCCACCGCCTTCCACCGCAACGTGTCCCAACCCGCCAGCGGCCCACAAACAGCTCTCGAAGCCCGTCAATAAGGATATTCCTCATGCTCGAAACACTCACCAACTGGCTCCCCTTCATCTTCGGTCGCCTTACGCTGGAATCCTTCCCCTTCCACGAACCCATCCTCGTCGCAACCTTCGCCATGGTCATGCTCGGCGGTATGGCTCTGGTCGGCGGCCTCACCTACTTCCGCCTGTGGGGCTACCTCTGGAAGGAATGGTTCACCACGGTGGACCACAAACGCATCGGTATCATGTACATGATCCTCGGTATCGTCATGCTGCTCCGCGGCTTTGCCGATGCCCTGATGATGCGCCTCCAGCAGGCCATCGCGTTCGGCGGCTCGGAAGGCTATCTCAACGCCCACCACTACGACCAGATCTTCACCGCCCACGGCGTCATCATGATCTTCTTCGTCGCCATGCCGCTGGTCACGGGGCTGATGAACTACATCGTACCGCTCCAGATCGGCGCGCGCGACGTCTCCTTCCCCTTCCTCAACAACTTCAGCTTCTGGATGACCGTAGCCGGTGCCGCCCTCATCATGATCTCGCTGTTCGTCGGCGAATTCGCCCGTACCGGCTGGCTCGCCTACCCGCCCCTCTCCGGCCTGTCCTATAGCCCAAGTGTCGGTATGGATTACTACCTCTGGGGCCTGCAGATCGCCGGGATAGGTACCACGCTGTCGGGTATCAACCTCATCGCCACCATCGTCAAACTGCGTGCCCCGGGCATGAAGATGATGCAAATGCCGATCTTCACCTGGACGTCCTTGTGCACCAACGTCCTCATCGTGGCCTCCTTCCCGGTTCTGGCCGCCGTCTTGGCACTGCTTACACTCGACCGTTACGTCGGCACCAACTTCTTCACGAATGACTTCGGCGGCAGCCCGATGATGTACGTCAACCTCATCTGGATCTGGGGCCACCCGGAGGTCTACATCCTCATCCTGCCCCTCTTCGGTGTGTTCTCCGAGGTTGTCTCTACCTTCTGCTCCAAACGCCTGTTCGGCTATACCTCCATGGTCTATGCCACGGTCGTAATTACCATCCTGTCGTATCTGGTATGGCTCCACCACTTCTTCACCATGGGTTCAGGTGCCAGCGTCAACTCCTTCTTCGGCATCACCACAATGATCATCTCTATCCCCACGGGCGCCAAGATCTTCAACTGGCTGTTCACCATGTACAAGGGCCGCATCCGCTTCGAATTACCAATGATGTGGACCGTCGCCTTCATGCTCACCTTCGTCATCGGCGGTATGACCGGCGTGATGCTCGCGGTGCCACCCGCCGACTTCGTCCTGCACAACAGCCTCTTCCTCATCGCGCACTTCCACAACGTGATCATCGGGGGCGTGGTGTTCGGTATCTTCGCCGCTATCAACTACTGGTTCCCCAAGGCCTTCGGCTTCAAGCTGCACCGCGGCTGGGGTCTGGTTTCGTTCTGGTGCTGGTTCGTCGGCTTCTGGGTGGCCTTCACCCCGCTGTATGTGCTGGGCCTCATGGGTATCACCCGCCGCCTGCGTACGTTCGATGATCCCTCGCTCCAGATCTGGTTCATCATCGCCGCCATCGGTGCCGCCATCATCGCGGTCGGTATCGCCGCCTTCCTTATCCAGATTGCCTGGAGCATCTGGAAGCGCAAGGAACTCGCCGATTTCACCGGCGACCCATGGAACGGCCGCACGCTGGAGTGGGCTACCTCATCTCCCCCCGCCGACTACAACTTCGCCTTCACCCCCGTCATCCACAGCGGCGATGCCTGGTGGGATATGAAGCGTAACGGCTACGTCCGTCCGCTCAAGGGGTATGTCGACATCCACATGCCGTCCAACACCGGCACAGGCGTCATCCTCGGCGCGCTCAGCATTGCCTTCGGCTTCGCCATGGTCTGGTACATGTGGTGGTTGGCGGTGCTCAGCTTCATCGCCATCCTGGCCGTCAGCATCGGCCACACCTTCAACTACAAGCGCGACTACTACATCAAGGCGGCCACCGTCACCGCTACCGAAGACGCGCGCACCCGCCAACTGAAGGAGGCCCTCTAATATGGCTACCACTCCCGTCGTAACGGCCGACCAACGCCTCTACCACCTGCCGGAAGAACCCCACCACCCGGAAGGCCACAGCACCTATCTCGGTTTCTGGATGTACCTGATGAGCGACTGCCTCATCTTCGCCATCCTGTTCGCCACCTACGCGGTGGTCGGCGGCAATTTCGCCGCAGGCCCGGGCCCCAAGGATCTCTTCGATCTCGAACTGGTGGCCCTCAACACTGCCATGCTGCTGTTCTCCTCCATCACCTATGGCTTTGCCATGTTAGAGATGGTACGCGGCCGCAAAAAAGCCACCCTTACATGGCTCGGCGTCACCGGCCTGTTTGGCCTCGCCTTCTTGGGAATTGAACTCTACGAATTCCACCATCTCATCCACGAAGGCGCCACCCCGCAGCGCAGTGCCTTCCTGTCCGCGTTCTTCACGCTGGTCGGTACCCACGGTCTGCACGTCACCTTCGGTCTTATCTGGCTGGTCACGCTGATGGTGCAGGTGGGCCTCCACGGCCTTACCGGTGCCAACCAACGCCGCCTCATGTGCCTCAGCCTGTTCTGGCACTTCCTCGACCTGATCTGGATCGGCGTCTTCACCTTCGTTTACCTGATGGGAGTCCTTTAACATGTCCGCCGCCAAAACCTCCAAAGTCAAAGCACACGCAGTCGCTCATGGTCACGATGTCCACGACCACCACGACGATCACGCCGCGCACGGTACCCTCAACACCTACCTCATCGGCTTCGCGCTGTCGGTGTTCCTCACTATCATCCCGTTCTGGCTGGTCATGGGTCGCCCGCTGGAAGGCGTATTCGACACCAACGTGCCCGTGGCCTTCCTGCTACTCGCCTTTGCCGTCGTGCAAATGGTCGTGCACATGGTCTTCTTCCTGCACATGAGTCCCAAATCCGAAGGCGGTTGGACGCTCATGGCCCTCTTCTTCACACTCATCTTGGTCGTCATCGTCATGTCCGGCTCCATGTGGGTCATGTACCATATGAACACCAACATGATGCCCGTGCACGATATGTCCAATATGGATACCACCGGCGAAGGCTGGCTGCCCTCCCAGCAACAGCCCTTCCCACCGGCGGAAGGCACCGAACAACCCGCCCCTCAACCGGCTGTGCAACCCCCCGCCAAGCAGTAACCGGCCATGGCACGGGTCGCTTTCGCCCTCCTGCTGATTCTCGCCACAGGCACCTTCCTGTGGCTGGGGGTCTGGCAGATCGAACGCCTCCAGTGGAAACGCGACCTCATCGCGCAAACCACCACTAGACTTTCAGCCCCCGCTATCCCCGCCCCGCTCTCTGCGGGCCCACAAGACGCTTACACCCGCGTCACCACAACCGGCACCTACCTCACCGGTAAAGATACGTTCGTCGTCGCCTCCACCCGTTACGGCCGCGGCTTCTGGGTGCTCACCCCCCTCCACACCGACAACGGCACAATTCTGATCAACCGCGGCTTCATCACCTCGACCCAACGCACCACCCTCACCACCCTTGTAAGCCCCGTCACGGTCACAGGCTTGCTTCGCCTCACCGAACCTAACGGCACACTCATCCAATCCAACAAACCCTCTGAAAACCGCTGGTACACGCGCGACGTCGTCGCCATCGCCCACCACCACAATCTGACCACCTTGCCCTACTTCATCGATGCCGACGCCACCGCCCCCCAACCGCCCATCGGCGGCCTCACCATCATCGAGTTCCGTAACAACCACCTCCAATACGCACTCACGTGGTTCTGTATGACAATCCTTTCACTTGTCGGCCTCGTTATCCTCTTCCGTAAACCTAAAACCAAGCCTGATGCTCAAGATTAATTGACCCCACCACCCCATGGGCCTAAAGTTGCTCCAATATCAGGAGCCCCCATGAAAAAAATAATAAAAACCCTTGTCGCACTGCTCGTTATCTTTGGTGCGGCAGCAGCACTGTTCCTCTATTGGCCACTTCACCAACGCAGCGTGCCCGCACCCACTAACGAGCAAGCTGTCGATGTTGTCCTTATCGGCGGCGGCATCATGAGCATCACTCTCGCCACCTATCTGTCCGAGCTGCAACCCGACTGGAAAATGGAGGTTTTCGAACGTCTCAATGGTGTGGCATTGGAAAGCTCCAACGGCTGGAATAATGCCGGTACCGGCCACTCTGCCTTCGCCGAGCTGAATTACACTCCCGAACTTCCGGATGGCTCCATCGAAACCAAACGCGCTGTCGGCATCGCCGAACAATTCGAGATCTCCCGCCAGTTCTGGGCCCACCAAATGACAAAAGGCTCCCTCCCCACACCGTCCGATTTCATCAACTCCACCCCGCACATGAGCTTCGTCTGGGGCGATGAGAACATCGAGTACCTCCGCAAGCGCCATGCCGCCCTCATCAAGAATCCGCTGTTCTACGGCATGCAGTTCTCGACCGATCCGGCGCAGATCGCCCAATGGGCACCAGTCATGATGGAAGGCCGCGATCCCACTCAAAAAGTGGCGGCCACCTACATGCCGCTGGGTACCGACGTCAACTTCGGCGTAATCACCAATCAGCTCACCACGGCACTGCAAAAGAACCCCAACTTCAACCTCCAGTTAGAGCACGAAGTCACCGCCCTGCGCCAAAACCCCGACAAGACTTGGAACGTCACGGTCAAGAACCTGCAAACGGGAACCGAAAGCACGACTAAATCCCGCTTTGTCTTCATTGGCGCAGGCGGCGCAGCTCTCAAACTGCTCCAAATGTCAGGCATCCCGGAATCCAAGCTCTACGCCGGTTTCCCGGTGGGCGGCCAGTTCCTGGCAACCGAGAACCCCGCCATTGCCTCACGCCACATCGTAAAGGCCTATGGTAAAGCCGAGGCCGGCTCACCTCCCATGTCCGTCCCGCATATCGACGCCCGCAAGCTGGAAGGCAAACCCGTCGTTCTCTTCGGCCCGTTCGCGCTCTATAGCACCAAGTTCCTCAAGCAAGGTTCGTGGTTCGACCTCTTCTCCTCCGTGACCAACCACAACGTAGCGGGTATGGTGCTGACCGGTATCGAAAATCTCGACCTCGTCAAATATCTGGTCAGCCAAGCCATGCTATCCGATGCCGATCGCTTTGCCGAACTCAAGAAATACTACCCCAACGCCAACGCTGCCGACTGGAAGCTGATTACAGCCGGCCAACGCGTGCAGGTCATCAAGAACGATCCTGAAAAAGGCCCCACACTCCAGTTTGGTACCGAAATGGTGACGGATAAAGACCACACCATCGCCGCCCTCCTCGGTGCCTCTCCCGGAGCCTCTACCTCCCCATCGATCATGTTGCAACTGCTGGCCAAAGCCTTCCCGGAAAAGGTTGAGACGGAGTGGAATGCCAAGCTGAAACAGATCATTCCCTCCTACGGCAAATCGATTAACGAAAGTCCGGCCCTCACCAACGAGATCCGCTCTTATACCAGCAGCGCATTACGCCTGCCGTACCTGGAAGTGCCGACCAAACTGGAGGACACCGCTGTTGCACCCGTGAAACCGATCACACCGGAAATGCCGGCACCTCAACCCCCCGTGCGCCATCTGAATAAGGAGATGCAGGCTCTCTAGCCTCACGTAAATAAAAAAGAAGGCCCCTTAGAGGGCCTTCTTCATGATGTCATCCGCCAGCTTTTTATAGTCGCCACCAAAATGGTGCCCGCCGGGTGTCTTGATGATCGTGAACTGAGTCGCATCCAAGGTCGGGCAAAGGCTGTCACCCGCCTCATCCGCGCCATAGAAACAGAGCTTCGCCACATTCGGCAACTTCATGGCTTCGGGCTTGATGGGCAGGTCATCCTCATGTTCACCACTCAACAACCAGTCACTTACATGGAACGCCAGCGAAGCCTTCTTGCCCGCTCCTAACAACGCAATCGTCCGCACACTATCCTTCTGCGCCTGTGGCAAACGGTTCACCATGAACGGTAATGTATCCGCCCCCTGTGAATAGCCGATGAGCACCACATGCGAAGGGCTCCACGCCGCTTCATACCAAGCCAGAATCCGCAACAGATCCTTGCCCATCTGTTCCGGTGTCTTGGGCTTCCAGAAGTACTGCAACGAGTTCAATCCCACCACATTGATACCTTCCGCATTCAATGCCCCTCCAATCTCACGGTCAATACCCGCCCAACCGCCGTCACCAGTTACGATCACCGCCAGTGGCTTGCCCTTGGGACTAACCAGACCATTCTCAATAAGGGGTAGATCATTCAACGGCTGCGGCTTGATCTTCGCCGCCTCCGCTTTCGCCATGCGGCCCGTAATCGCATCAAACGCGCGCATGAATTCCTGTTGCCACTTCTCGCTGGCGGCAAAGCCATGGCCCACGGTGGGCAGGTCAATCACGGTCGCATTGCTGATGGTGCTCATGAATGTCTTGGCTTTGGCCTCGGGGCACACCTGGTCGGTGCCTCCCTGTAGCGAGAACCACGGCACCACGGTGGCCGAAACCGGACTATACGTAAACGTCACAAAGTTCTTTTGGTTCTTGTTGGCATCCTTCAGCAAGGCGCCCTTGGTATTGCTCAGGCCCGCGCCCTTGCAAAATGGCTTGGCACTCGGCAGGTCGGAACAAAACCCCAACGAGATCACGCCCGCAAACGTGTTCGGCGGCCCCTGCACTGCCGCGGCATATACGGTGGTCGCACCAGAGGAATACCCCACCAATACCGGCGTCTTATATACCGGATACTTGTAATAACCCTGCACATACTGGCTCAATCCTTCCAAATCCGCCGCCGCGTAGGTGCAACTGTTTTTCTGCTTCGCCATCTTATTCAGGTAGGTGTTGATATCCACCGCCACCACCATCGTATCCGGCCGCGCCACGGTCTTGACCATGTTAATGAACGGCTTATCAAAGCCCCCATCCCCCGAGATAAACAGCATCACATGCTCCGGCTGTGGCCGGCTGGAATACACCAGCACATTGCCAAACGGCCCATACTTCAACAGCTCTTCCTTCAACGGAGCCGTCGCCGAAAACTGGGCCATCACTATCCCCGGCACCACACACGCCACCAGCGCCAACACCCACATCTTCATACGCATGCTCTTTCCTATACTCATCATTTCGAAACCATTCCCTTAAAGCTCCCCGAAATCAGACGGGTCACCGCCAGCAATACCAAAGGCGCCGAGATACCTGCCGGCGTCGCCAGATAGCGCGATTTCCATTCCGGATCGAACTTGGCCTTATACCCCCGCAAACCTTCAAAATTATAAAGCTCTTCCCCAAAATCAAAAATCAGCGAACCAATCTTGTGCCACATCGGCGCCAAGGGGTGCCGTTCCAGCCCCGCCAACGGTGCCATGCCAAGGTTAAACCACGCATACCCCTGCGCTTTGCCCCACAACATCAATTCAATGAAGAGGTAATCCATTACACCCCGCAAACTGGGGTCATATCGCATCAAATCGAGCGAAAGTTCGTTCTTGCTCTCTGTCTCCCAGATATTCGCAAACGCCACGATCACACCCTCGGTATTCTTTACCACCGCGATACGGCAATGCTCCAGATAAACTTCATCAAAGAATCCCAGCGAGAATCCTTTCTCGCGAACATTCTTCTTCGCCATCCACGCATCGGAGATCTCGCGCAACCGCGACATCACCGGCGGCGTCGCTTCCGGCTCCAGAATCTCAAAGTGACACCCCTCCCGCACCATCTTGTTGCGTGCGCCCCGCAAGCTGGAACGATGGGTGCCCTCCAGCGAGAACTTACCTAGATCCACATGCGCCTCTTCCCCCAACTTCAGTAGCGCCAATCCAAGGTCGAGATACAAAGGTAAATACCGCTCACTCACCTGATAAAAAACCACCCGCGCCCCATGCCGGTCAGCTTCTTCACGGAATTTCCACAACAAGCCATCAAACGCAGCTTCATCCCCCACCGGATCACCCATCGCGATCCAATAGGACGCCGTCACGGCATAGCTCACAAAGGCCGTGCCATCCTCGGCCCAGAACAGCGACTTATCCCCCAACATCGCCAAATTCGCTTGCGTATCCCGCCCGCCCGTCACCAGCGGTAGCGCCTTGATACGATCTTCCTCGGTCATCTCGGCCTTCACTTGCGGACGCGGCGCCAGCAACTGCTGTGCCACCAAGGCCACCGCCGCCACACACAGAATCACTAAGGACCGCAGGAAGCGCGACGCATCATCCCGATACGAGAACTGCCACCACAGGTCATTGCCATACTCAATGTGCCGATACGAGAAGAACCCCAACCATGCGGTCAGAATCAACGTGGCAAAGATCATCATCAACCACATCGGTGTAAACGTCAGGGCTAATAACGAAGATTTCCGGTAAAAATGCCGCCGCGACATCACCAT
>QFOU01000008.1 GCA_003241595.1 Pseudomonas fluorescens | reverse complement strand
TGAGTGCGGCGCGAACTCCGGCCGAATAGTCGGTGTGGATTTTTTCGAAGTGGCCGAGCTGGCGTTCGATAATGAACTCCGGTACGCCCTGCATGGCCGCCGCGATATTGCGGAAGAGGCGGCCCTTTTGCTCCGGCGTGAACAGGTTGAAGAGTGCACGGGGTTGGGTGTAGTCGTCATTTCCTTCGCGGTGGTTGTAGCGGTCGGCGTCTCCCGAAATTTTCAATGGCGGTTCTTTGACGGAGGGGTCTTGGGCGGGGCCGTTGAAGCTGTTGGGTTCGTAGTAGGCGTTGGGGTTGCCGGTATCGTTCTGGAAGAAGCGCATGGCACCGTCCTTATGGTAGTGGTGGAAGGGGCATTTGGGCGCGTTGACGGGGAGGGCTTCGTAGTGCGTGCCGAGGCGGTAGCGGTGTGCATCGGCGTAGGAGAACACGCGGGCCTGCAGCATTTTATCCGGTGAGTGGCCGATGCCCGGCACCATGTTGGAGGGCGAGAAGGCGGCTTGCTCGATCTCGGCGAAGTAGTTGTCGGCGTTGCGGTTGAGTTCCATGGTACCGACCTCGATGAGCGGGTATTCGCCGTGGGGCCAGACCTTGGTGAGATCGAAGGGGTTGTAGCTGGTTTTCTCGGCGTCGATTTCCGGCATGATCTGGACGAAGAGTGTCCATTTGGGGAACTGCTTGTTCTCAATGGTGCCGAAGAGGGCGGCTTGGTAGCTTTCGCGGTCGTTCCCGATGATCTGGGCGGCTTCGGCATTGGTGAAGTGCTTGTGGCCTTGGTGGTTTTTGAAGTGGAATTTGACCCAGAAACGTTCGCCTGCTTCGTTCCAGAACGAATAAGTGTGGGAGCCGAAGCCGTCCATGTTCATGGGGGTTTGCGGAATACCGCGATCGGAGAAGAGGATGGTGATCTGGTGGAGGGATTCGGGGCTGAGCGACCAGAAGTCCCACATGGCCGTAGTGGAGCGCATGTTGGTGCGCGGGTGGCGTTTTTGGGTGTGGATGAAGTCGGGGAATTTGAGGGGATCGCGCACGAAGAAGACAGGGGTGTTGTTGCCGACGAGGTCGAAGTTGCCTTCCTGCGTATAAAACTTGAGGGCGAAGCCGCGGACGTCGCGTTCGGCATCGGCGGCGCCGAGTTCTCCGGCCACGGTGGAGAAGCGGGCGAGCATGGGAGTTTGCTGGCCGATGTGACCGAATAGGTTAGCGCGGGTGTAACGGGTGATATCGTGCGTGACGGTGAAGGTACCGAAGGCGCCCCAGCCTTTGGCGTGGACCACGCGCTCCGGAATGCGTTCGCGGTTTTGGTGGGCGAGTTTCTCGATGAGGTGGACGTCGGTCATCAGGAGGGGGCCGCGTGGGCCTGCGGAGAGGCTGTTCTGGTTATCGGGAACGGGGGCGCCGGCAGACGTGGTAAGGACAGCGGGTTTGGTGGTCATGGTGATTTCCTCTTGTTGAATAGAGGTAGGGTAGAGAGTACGTTTCGGTTTGTGAAATTGATTGTTTATGGATGATTGATTTGTTATGTCTATGGACTATGAATTTACGTGACCTTCAGTATCTGGCGTTTTTAGCGGAATATAAGCACTTCGGGCGGGCGGCGGAGGCGGCGCATGTGAGCCAGCCGACGCTTTCCAGTCAGATCAAGAAGCTGGAAGATGAGCTGGGTGTGGCGTTGTTTGAGCGGGATAGCCGCAATGTGGCACTGACCCCTGCCGGACAGGATGTGTTGGCCGAGGTGAAGAGCTTACTGGCGCATGTGGATGCGATCAAGGATATTGGTACGGTCTATCGGGACCCGTTGGGCGGGCGGTTCCGGTTGGGCGTAATTGCATCGCTCGGGCCGTTTGTGGTGCCGGATATTTTGGAGCAGTTGAAATTCGATGCGCCGCGTTTGGACGTGCATGTGCGGGAAGGTCTGACTGAGAGTTTGTTGGCCGATGTGGCAGCGCGCAAATTGGATGCGGTGTTAATGGCGACCGATGTGGACGGCGAGATGTTTAACGCGTTTGATGTGTTCGATGAGCCGTTCTTAGTGGCGGTTCCGGAAGGACATATGTTGGCACGTAAGGACAGCGTGAGTATGGGCGATATTGCCAAGGAGAATTTGTTGCTTTTGGAAGAGGGGCATTGCTTGCGGGATCAGGCATTAGCCCTGTGCATGGCACCCACGCGGGATGAGCGCGTGAAGGCGGCGAGTTTGGTGACTTTGGTGGAGTTGGTGCAGCGCGGGCAGGGGGTGACGCTGTTACCGGCCTTAGCGGCGGGGTTGGGGAGTGGTATTGTGCTGAAGCCGTTGAAGGGGGCGGGGGCAATGCGCTCGGTGAAGTTGGTGACGCGCAAGACGGTGGTGCGGCCCGGTGTGCTGGAGGTGGTGCGCAAGGCGATTATGGGTATTGGCAATGGGCGGTTGAAAGTGGCGGCGTAATGGTGATTTTGATGCGGGTATTGGTGGGCATTTCGGGTTTTTTGGCCGTCGCTATGGGGGCTGTGGGGGCGCATGCGGTGGCGGATGTGCATGGGGCCGAGATGGTGAGGCAGGCGGCGTTGTATCATTTGGTGCACACGGTGGTGTTGCTGTTGCTGATGGAGCGGGTAGGCCGGATTGTTACGGTTGTGCGGATTTTGATGGCGCTTGGGATTCTGCTGTTCAGTGGATTAATTTATGTGAAGTATATGGTGGGGATGAATATGCCTGCGGGGATGATTCCGGCGGGGGGTATTTGCCTGATGCTTGGATGGCTTGGTATTGCATTGATGGGTGCGGTGAAACGGTAGGTACAGGCTTGTGCCGTCTTGTGGCGGGGGGCTGCCGGGCTTAGACTTTGGCTATGAGTACAGCAATTGATTCCGGCGTGCGGATTGGGCACGTGCATTTGAAAGTGGCCGACCTTGAGCGTGCCATGGCGTTTTACGTGGGGGTGCTGGGGTTTGACGTGATGCAGCGGTACAAGGACCAGGTGGCGTTCATTTCTGCCGGGGGCTATCACCACCACATTGCGTTGAACACGTGGGAAAGCAAGGGGGGATTTCCGCCGCCGCCCGGGAGCACGGGCCTTTACCACACTGCCATATTATATCCGACACGGGCGGCGTTAGCCGATGCGCTGTTGCGGTTGGATGCGGCTGGGATTGAACTGGATGGAGCAGCGGACCATGGGGTGAGTATCGCGTTGTATCTGCGCGACCCCGATGAGAACGGTGTGGAGTTGTATTGGGATAAGCCGCGGGAGGAGTGGCCGTTTGATGCGGACGGGAACTTGCAGATGTATAACCGGCGGGTGGATTTGGACGCTTTGCGGGCTGAGGCGGAGTAGTAGAATTCCTGTTAGGACTTCGTATTTACAGGAAGTGCCGTGGAGAGGTGAAGGTGGTGCCTGGTCGGAGACTTTCTCGAAAAATGGGATTTTTCGGAAAGTCTGACCGCAAGGCACGGTTCCCCGAAACTGAGGTGGTAGATTAGAGTGCTCGGCCGGCGGCGGCGCCGGAGGCCCATGCCCATTGGAAGTTATAGCCGCCGAGCCAGCCGGTGACATCGACCACCTCCCCGATGAAGTGCAGGCCGGGGACGAGTTTGGATTCCAGATTATTCGCGTTGAGTTGGCTGGTATCGACACCGCCGCGCGTGACCTCCGCCTTGCGGTAGCCTTCCGTACCGTTCGGTTTGATGGTGAAGTTGGTGAGGGCTTTGACCACGTGGGCGATATCTTTATCCGACAGCATGCCGCAGGGTTTGGTGGGGAACTTCTGGAGGTTGGCGTAGACCTCCACAAAGCGGGTGGCGAGTTTATCGGAGAGGGCGGCGACGAGGTCTTTTTTCGGAGCCGCATCGCGCAGGGTTTTGAGGTGTTGGGTCCAGTCGAGGTCGGGCAGGAGGGTGATGTGGATCTCGTCGCCGGGGTTCCAGTAGCTGGAGATCTGCAGGATGGCAGGGCCGCTGACGCCGCGGTGGGTGAGCAGGATGTTCTCGCGGAAGCTGACCTTGCCGCAGCGGACGAGGGCATCGAACGAGATGCCGGAGAGGTCGGTGTAGAAGGCGAGGTCTTTCTCGCTGAACGTGAACGGCACGAGGGCGGGTTCGGTGGTGACCACCTTGTGGTTGAACTGGTAAGCCAGTTTATAACCGAGATTGGTGGCGCCCATTTTCGGGATGGAAAGGCCGCCGGTGGCCACCACCAGTTTGGGGGCGGTGAAGGTGCCGGACGAAGTGGTGACGGTGAAGGTGTCGTTCTCGTGGCTCACCGATTCGATGAAGGTGCCTTTGCGGAGGGTGACGCCGGCGTCGTTGCATTCGGCGAGGAGCATGTCGACGATCTGTTGGGCGGAGTCGTCGCAGAATTGCTGGCCGAGTTTTTTCTCGTGGTATTTGATGTTGTACTTGTTCACCATTGCGATGAAATCCTGCGGGGTAAAGCGCGCCATGGCGGATTTGCAGAAGTGCGGGTTTTGCGAGATGTAGCGCTCGGCCTTGGCGCCCAGATTGGTGAAGTTGCAGCGGCCGCCGCCGGAGATGAGGATCTTGTGGCCGATCTTTTCGGCGTGGTCGAGCAGCAGCACGGATTTGCCGCGTTGGCCCGCTTGGAGCGCGCACATCATACCCGCGCCGCCGGCGCCGAGGACGATGGCATCGTAGGTGGTGGTTTTGAGGGCGGGGGTGCGGCTGGAGGTGGTCATGGGGGCATTTGGCCGAGAGGCGGCCACCCTGTCAATTGGATTGACAGGTTAGCGACGGAACGGGGATACTTGGGCCATGAACCTGATCACTCTTTCCACCCGTTATGCCACGGCCACCGTAAGCCCCTACGGGGCGCAGGTAATGAGCTTTGCCCTGAACGGTTTGCCCGACGTGCTGTGGACCACCAGTGATGAGTTTTTAGAGGCGGCAGTGGCCAAGGGCAAGGCGTTGCGCGGGGGAATACCGTTATGCTGGCCGTGGTTTTTGGCGCACCCGACCGCGGAAGGCGCACCGAGCCATGGAGTGGGGCGCCTTAGGACATGGCGCGTGGTGGAGCATGTAGAGACCGACGAGGAAAGTCGTGTTGTTCTGACCTGTGAGTTAGATGGAACGGAGGGCGCCTGGCCCTACCAAACCGAAGGCCGTGTGACCGTGACGTTGACCGAGATGCTGGAAGTGGCCTTGGAAACGACCAACCGTTCCGGTGAGGCCTTTACGATGACCGAGGCCCTGCATACCTATATTCGGGTGGGTGAGGTTGAAGAGATCGCTATCGAAGGGGTAAGTGGCTTAAACCGCAAGCATGTGAGCAGCGGGACCGAGCTTTCTCCCATTTACGGGCCGCGTGCCATTAGTGGCGAAGTGGAGGAACTGGTGTTTCCGGTAAGTGAATTGGCGGTAACCGACCCTGTGCTGCGTCGTAAGGTGGTTGTGACCAACCATGGCAGTGATGAGTTTGTGATTTGGAACCCGGGGCCGGAGAAAGCGGCGGGGCTGGATATGCCCGAAGGCAGTTATAAGCAGATGGTGTGTTTGGAAGCGGCCAATATTGATGCCAAGGTGACTTTGGGACCGGGCGAAAGTCATACATTGACGACGCGGTTGAGAGTGTCGGTGAAAGAGTAACAGATAGAGAAAAGGGGCCTTGCGGCCCCTTTTCTGTTTGATCTTAGGCCATGTTGGCTTCGGCGAACTCGTAGTTTGCGAGATTGTTGAGGAAGTTGGTGACGTAGTCGGGGCGGCGGTTGCGGAAGTCGACGTAGTAGCTGTGCTCCCAGACATCCAGACCCAGCAGGACCTTGCCTTCGTTGCTGGCCAGCGGATTGGAGCCGTTGGCGGTTTTGGTGGTTTTCAGTTTGCCATCGGCGCCCTGTACCAGCCATGCCCAGCCGGAGCCGAATTGGGTGGTGGCGGCGGTTTTGAAGCTCTCCTTGAAGGCCTCGACGGAGCCGAAGTCTTCGATGATCTTGGCCTCTAATTTGCCCGGCAGTTTGCCGCCTTTGGGCGAGAGGGCGTTCCAGAAGTGGATGTGGTTCCAGTGCTGGCCGGCGTTGTTGAAGACCGGGGCGAGGTCGGGTTTGCCGTTGGCGAAGAGCACGATCTCTTCCAGCGATTTGCCTTGGAGGTCGGGGTTCTTTTCGACGAAGCCATTCAGCGCGGTAACGTAGGCCTGGTGGTGTTTACCGTGGTGGAGTTCCAGTGTTTCCTGGCTCATGCCGCCTTCGGCGAGGGCATTAGCGGAGTAGGGTAGGGTGGGTAGTTCGAAAGCCATGTTCTTATCCTCATATTATGAAAGCTTGCTGCGCAAGCGGCTGCTAAGTTATACAACCTTACTAACGCGTGAGGTCAAGGTTTTATTCCGGTTCCATGAAGACACTTAATATTATTCCCGATTTTGATTTAACAGCCCTGAACACCATGGGGCTGCGGGCGCAGGCGCGGTTTGGGGTTGAAATGACCGAGGCGGAGCATATTGCGGAGTTGATCGCATTTGCCGGTGAGCAGGGCTTGCCGCTGCATATCATTGGGGGCGGCAGCAACCTGTTGCCGCACGAGCAGGTTGAGGCCGTGGTGGCGGTGATGGCGACCAAGGGCCGTGAGGTTGTCGGTGAGACCGAAGATTCTGTGCTGGTGAAGGTGCGAGCGGGGGAAGAGTGGTCTGCTACCGTGGAATGGACCGTGGCGCAGGGGTTGTGGGGGCTGGAGAATCTTGTGTTGATCCCCGGAACGGTGGGGGCTGCGCCGATTCAGAACATTGGTGCCTACGGTGTGGAGTTGAAGGACCGATTCCATGAACTGACCGCTTATGACACTGTAGCCGGTGTAGTGCGTACGTTCGATAAGGACGCGTGTGTGTTCGGGTACCGTCAGAGTTACTTTAAGAGTGTGCCCGGGCAGTTTGTGGTACTGGATGTGACGTTGGCCTTGCCGAAGAACTGGCAGCCCGTGTTGGGCTATGCGGGGTTAGGGGATCTGGACGGTGCGCCGGCGCCGGAGATCATGAATCGTGTGGCGGACGTGCGGCGGAGCAAGTTGCCGGACTGGCGGGTGTTCGGGAATGCGGGGTCGTTTTTCCATAATCCAGTGGTGGGTGCGGAGGTGGCGGCTAAGATTGAGGGCGTGCCGGTTTATCCGCAGAGTGATGGGCGGGTGAAGCTTTCTGCAGCGTGGTTGATTGAGGCGTGCGGGTTGAAAGGCTACCGGGACGGGCCGGTGGGTGTGTATGACAAGCATGCGTTGATTTTAGTGAACCATGGCGGGGCCGCGTTTAGTGATATTGCACGGTTGACGGCGAAGATTCAGAGTGAGGTGCGAGCGCGGTTCGGGGTGGAATTGGTGCGGGAACCGCTGGAGATTTAGTTCTTTTATTTAAAGGTATTTATCTCTATATAATTTTTTACCCGTTCCGTTTTTACAAGAAACGATTTTTGTTGTGTGCCTTTCAGCAGCAAGGGAAGGCTGTTTGAGGAGATTTTCTTCATGCCCCAAAATACCAAGCGTGGACGGCACACGAGTGTGTGTCGCGAGGTGAAAGCTAATATCAACAAGCTTGACCAGGTTGTTGGTGTTAAAAAAGTGATTCTGGGAATTTCCCGAGGCGTACGCCATGGCCATAAAATAGGGTTGTTGCGTGTTCAGCGGGTTGAGACCGAAAAGCCGATTATTCATTTAGCGGCCTACGGCAACAAGGGCATTATGGATGTGACGGTCATTTGTCATAATGCGAGCGATATAACAGCGACCGTGGACTTTATCGGCGGTTTAACCGACGAATGAAGTACTGCGGTGCTTGCTTAGGAACCCCTGCACTGAGGTGTGGGGGTTTTGTTGTGGCGTACATGGACAGGTGGCGGATGGCCGGAATGGAGAGATGGGGAGATTTTTACAAGAGCACAGGCGGAGGGGTGGTTGGGTGGGCCTCCGCCTGTACGGGGCCTGTTTACCTAATGTTAGTACGGGGCGCAACCCTCTTGTAAGACAGTATGCAAAAACAAGTATCAAAATGCGGATTGTATGGTTGACAGATGGCACGCTCGCCGCTAGGTTCTGGCGCGTTGGTGGGATACCCAAGTGGCCAACGGGGGCTGACTGTAAATCAGCTGGCATCGCCTTCGAAAGTTCGAATCTTTCTCCCACCACCATGAAATTTGAGACTCTGCTCAGGCAGGGTCTTTTTTCTTTTCTCGACAGAGGGTTTTTTGCTTGTTAGCCTATTGGAAACACAGGAGTGGTTGCCATGGCGAAGAAAGCTAACGGACTGTTCTATGGCGTGGCGACGGGTGCGCTACGCGGGTTTGTGACGGCGGGGAAAGCCTGTAGTGGTGCGCTGGTGGAGATGATGCGGGCGCCGGTTTATGGTGACGGGCCCAGTGTGGCTTTGAATGAGACCCCGCAAGTGGATATCGTGGCGGATACGATCGAGCGGACGCGGGATTTGCCGACGATGTTCGGGTGTCCGCGCGGGTTTTAAATTTGGATATTTAAAAAGCTGGGCCTTTAGAGGCCCAGTAGTTTTTCCAGTTGGTGGAACTTGATGCCGAAGGCGTATTTGGTTTCGGTGATCTTGGTGAGGAGGGTGGTGCGCTCCGGTTGCGAGAGTGGTTTGGACTTTGTGGCGACGATCATGACGTTTTTAGGCGTGTGGGCATCGGCAATGAACTCGAACACATTGGTGGTGTAGCCGGAGAGTTCGAGGAACTGGGCGCGGAGGCTGTCGGTGAGCATTTCGGCCATGCGCTCGGCATAGGTGCCGAAGCGGAGCATGAAGTTGAGCGGGTGGGTGGTTAGGGTTTTGCTGGCGGTGAGTTCGCGGCGGATCTGTTTATGGCAGCAGGGCGCGACCACGATGAGCGAGGCGTTGGCTTTGATGCCTTTGGCGATGGCGTCGTCGGTGGCGGTATCGCAGGCGTGGAGGGCAATGACGATATCGGTATTATTGCAATCGTAGCTGTCGATGGTGCCTTGGGTGAAGCTAAGGCCGGTCATGCCGTGCTGCTGGGCGATGCTGTTGCAGAGTTTGACCATGTCCGGGCGGAACTCGACGCCGGTGACCTCGGCTTTGCGGCCGAGGGTGGTGGTGAGATGGTCGTAGAGGGCAAAGGTGAGGTAGCCTTTGCCGCTGCCCATATCGACGATTTTGAGGGGTTTGTTTTCGGGGAGGTTCTTCACCAGACTGTCGAGGATCTCGACGTATTTGTTAATCTGGCGGAATTTGTCTTGGGCGTTTTTGAGGACGTTGCCGGTGGCGTCGGTGAGCTGGAGGCTGTGGAGGTAGGCCTTGTTGTCGGTATCCTGACCCGTTTTGACGATGTGCTGTTTGGCGCGGTCGTGGGTGAGGGCAAGGGTCTCTTTTTGCGTGGCACCGTGGAAGGCGAGGTCGTAGCCTTTGCCGTTGCGGGTGAGGAGTACATCGTTTTGGAGAGTGAAAATCTTGCCGGAGAGGAAGGTTTTGTCCATCAGTTTGGCGAGGAGTTCGCTCGCTTCATTCAACGGATAATTCTTAACGATATCGCGGGTTTTGTGGTGGTAGGTGAAGCTGAGCTTTAACTCGCGCTTGATGAGAATCGGGCGGATGTCGATGGATTTCAGGTCGTCGGCAACCGGCGTGGGTTTGGTGAGTGCGAGCTTGACGAGGCTCTCCGATTTGAATGCGGTGGCGAGAGCGGCGAGCCAGTCGGCGACGAGGGGATTGAACTTCATAGACGTTAGATAGGCGTGTTAGGGGGGAATGGCAAGTATGGTGAGGATGGGCCTTTCAAGACCGCTTGTGCGGTGCTATATACAGACCCACGGGGGCGCCTTGGTTTCGACGGGGCACCGACCCGGACAGGAGCATGCGGCAGGGGTTACGGGCTGCCTTAATAACCGTGACAGGTATATAAATGCCAAAGCGAAAAGCAACGTGATCGCTTTCCGTCCGCGCACCAGCGCTGGCGCTTACGCGATGGCTGCCTAACTAGAACCTTCCCCTTGGTTGGGGAACTCTAGCTAACAGCTCCGGAATACACTCTCTACTGTGTGGCGTGGTAGTGGGTTCCGGCCAAATCTAAGCCACTCTAGGGCCTAGCGCGCCAAGCGTGTAACCCGAAACCTATCTTGGCAACCTTGAGTAGGGGCGCACCCAGCCCAGCTCATTGTACTTTCTGGGTGCTGAGCATGGAGACCCTTACGGCGACGCGTTCCGGACGTGGGTTCGACTCCCACCGCCTCCACCAAGATTGGATTTTAAGTAATCTGATAACGTCTATTAACCCCGCTTGAATGCGGGGTTTTTTGTTGGTATGTTGTCTTAGGTAGTCTTAATTGTTCTTAAGAAATGCCCCCGATTTTGGGGGCACATGATGGGGCATATGAGGCTTGGTGAGGGGCAGATGCCCCCAAAGTGAGAGAGATGCCCCATGGCCCTGACGGAACTCCAATGCAAGAGCGCAAAACCGAAGGAAAAGCCCTATCGTTTGTTTGATAGGGATGGCCTTTATCTGGAGGTTATGCCGAACGGCAGCAAGTATTTCCGCATGAAGTACCGCTTTGCAGATAAAGAGAAGCGTTTGGCCTTTGGGGTATATCCGGAGGTTTCCTTAAAAGATGCCCGAGACAAGAGGGAGGATGCCCGCAAGCTGGTGGCCAAGGGTGTTGACCCGAGCGAGGCGAAGAAGGCGGAGAAGATCGCGCAGGCGGGGTCGGATAGTTTTGAGGCGGTGGCGCGGGAGTGGCATGCTAAGAACCTGCACACGTGGACGCCCAAGCATGGGGTGGCAATTCTGGTGCGGCTGGAGCAGAACATTTTCCCGTGGCTGGGTAAAAAGCCGATAGACCATATTACCGCACCCGACCTGTTGGCGGTGCTGCGCCGGATGGAAAGCCGTGGGGCTTTGGAGACGGCGCACCGGATGCGGGCGACGTGTGGGCAAATCTTCCGTTATGGAATTGCGACGGGGCGTTGTGAGAGAGATGTGGCGCATGATTTACAGGGCGCGATTGCCCCGCCGCAGAAGACCCATTTTGCGACGATTACCGACCCCAAGCAGATTGGCGGCTTGTTGCGGGCATTTGAGACATATGAAGGGACGTTTGCGGTGAAGTGTGCCCTCAAACTTGCGCCGATGTTGTTTGTGCGGCCAGGGGAGCTGCGCCATGCGGAGTGGGCCGAGTTTGATTTGGTGAAGGCTGAGTGGCGGATTCCGGCTGAGAAAATGAAGATGCGTGTGCAGCATATTGTGCCGTTGCCGACTCAAGCGGTGGCGATTTTGCAAGAATTGCAGCCGCTGACGGGGTATGGGGCGGCGGCGAAGTATGTGTTCCCCAGTGCCCGCACACAGACCAAGCCCATGAGCGATAACACCCTGCTGGCCGCCCTGCGCCGCATGGGCTTTGAGAAGGATGTGATTGTGACTCATGGCTTCCGGCACATGGCCAGCACGCTGCTGAATGAGCAGGGCTGGAATCGTGATGCGATTGAGCGCCAGCTTTCTCATGGGGAGCGAAATAAGGTGCGGGCGGCTTATAATCATGCCGAATATCTGCCTGAGCGGAGGCGGATGATGCAGGCTTGGGCTGATTATTTGGATGAATTGAAGAAAACCGGACAATTGATAAATATGAGGAAAAAAGGCTAATGCACGTTCTAATTGCGACAGACGTCCACGATATTTTTACTCTTCATGAGATTTTGCATTGGGTTGCATTTGGTGGATTGCCCATAGGCGACGATTCTTATTTTGACGATGATATATTTGGAAATCCACGTACAACCTATCCAGAAGAGTTATATTTAGGAAAATATGGGGATGGTGAAACAAAGCTCATGCCATATCCAGACTACCCTGAATACCCATCGCCAGAAGTGTTGAAACACATTCCAAATCTACACAAAGACTTCAAACAACGGGCCCTTGAGGTTCACGCCGAATATGCAAAAGCCGTTATCCAATGGGAAGCGACTCATGATGAAGTCACAGAGACAGCAAAGGCGGAAATATTTTTGGCACTAAAACAGGGGCGATTGAAACTACGCGGTGTTTTGGCCCGTAAATTAAGTCCTAATGCTCCAGTTAACGCTTGGAAAAGCGAAGATGGCGATATGTGGGAAGGTGACGTTCCGCCCATTCCTGAATATCCCTATCCATCTCCGCGACAAAGCATGGATGCCGCTATGCAGTCCGGCAATATTGATGAATTTGAATGTCTTTCGTGTGCGACAGATTGGAAAATGGGCCTCCACATGCGTCACCGCTTTGAAGCGAGACTATCTGACATTCCAGCTCAGTTATGGAGGCAAGAAGGTATAGATTGGGAAAGCTGCCAAGCCCGTACACCAGAGGGGTGGTTTGAAGACATTGTTGGTACTTCTGCAAATATTTTTGAATGTTTTCCATTGCCCTCAAAAGAATCTCTAACCCTAGAAAAATGTGCAGGTTATCTATTGGAAAGCGGCAAAAAACAAGACGCTTTACATCTACAAAAACGGGGACGCCCTCCCTTGATAGATTGGCACGCCTTTGACGTGGAAGTGGCGAGAGCTATCAGCAATGATGGTTTACCATCCAAACAAGAAGCGTTTATCAGCGCAATGCAGGAATGGTGTTTTGAAAAATGGGGTACACATCCGAAAAGAAGCACAGTCCTCCAAAGAGTATCGCCATTTTATCAAATATCAAAAGTCAAAAAATAGTGCGCAGAATTTTCTGACTTTTCTCGCCAAGTTACTGACCGTTAACTTGTGGCATGTAGAGAATTATGGCCGTAAATAGATGGTGGCATACCTCCTAAGGTGTCTTCAAACCAACTAAAGGCCACAAACATGAAATCCTTTCAAATACCCGAGACCGGCTACCTTCGTCTCCCTGCCATCCTTCGGATTTTCCCCGTTGGGAAGTCCACATGGTGGGCTAAGGTGAAATCGGGCGAGTACCCGCAGCCGGTAAAACTTGGCCCCCGCACGACGGCGTGGCGGGTTGAGGATATTCGGGCGCTTTTGGAACGTACGGCTCAGGCTGTTACACCCCACAAAAACGCGTAAAACGCCTTTAGAAGAGGGCCGTTTTATGGCAGGCAAGCGTATCAATCATAACCTGCGCCTGATCCGGCAGGATTACAGCTATTATGTGAAAGAGCTGGCCGACCTGTTTGGGATTGATACCCATACGGTGTTGCGGTGGGTGCGTGAGGATGGTTTGAAGGTTATCCCGCAAAGCCGCCCTTATCTTATCCATAGCGCCGATTTACATGCCTTTCTTTCCAGACGGCAGCAAGAGCGTAAGCAGCCGTGTGACGTGCATCAGATGTATTGCATGAAATGTCGGTCTCCGCAGCCCGTGCGAAAAGACAGTTTGACGGTGAAGACGGAGCCCAAATTTTTACGTCTGTGTGCCTGCTGTGAGAGCTGTGGGACGCGTATGAATAAGAGGGTGGTGCCCGAGAAATGGGGCGAGGAGCATCCGCTTTATCTTTACATCCAGCCCAGCGATACACCGCATAATGGGAAGAGCTTGTCCCAGCGTTCATGTCCTGTTGAGAAAGGAGGGCAGCTATGCCTCAATTTGATCCGTTAAATGAGAAGCTGAAGAAGCTGTATGAAGAGAGCCTGACGTATGCGGGGCACCGTGAACACCGTACGGTTGATGCGACGTGGAAGTCGATCGTGATGTTTGAAACGGCGACGGGCCGGAAACCGTTCACGTCGTTTAGTACCGAGCAGGCCAAGGCGTTTCGTCACTATCTGGAAAAGCAGACGACCGAGAAGGGAGATCCGTTGAGTCTTGCCAGCATGCGTTCTCATTTGGCCAACGTGCGGGCGTTCTTTTTGTGGCTGCGTATGCACCCCAAAGTGGGGAAGAAGATTAACGGGCAGGCGACGGAGTACCTGCACCTTTCCCGTAACGAAGACCGTGCGGCGCGAGCCAGCAAGCCGAGGCAGGTACCGACGATTGACCAGATGCGCCAAGCGATTGCCGCCATGCCACATGAGACCGAGCTTGAGAAGCGGGATAGGGCGGTAATTGCTCTTGCAGCCTGTACGGCGGCCCGTGATGCCGCGCTGATTAGCCTGCGGCTGGAAGATGTGGATGTGGCGAACCGGACGGTTTGGCAAAACCCTAAACATGTGCGGACGAAGTACCGTAAAGGCATTAATACGACCTGGGTGCCGGTTGTGCCGGAGTGGGAAGAGATTGTGGTGCAGTGGGTTGAGTTCTTGCGGCAGGAGAAGGGTTTTGGCGATAAGGATCCGCTTTTCCCGCTGACGCTGGTGGAGCTGAACCCTGACAAGCAGGAGTTTGAAGAGAAGGGGTTGAGCAGTGACTTCTGGAAGAGTGCGGCTGCGGTACGGGCTATATTCCGGAAGGGGTTTGAACGTGTAGGTTTGCCGTACTTCCACCCGCATACGTGCCGCCATATGCTGACCAACTGGATGATGGAAAATGGCTCTCAACAGGAATTTAAGGCTCTGAGCCAGAACCTTGGCCATGAGCATGTGATGACGACCTATAATTCGTATGGCTCGCTCTCGGTGGAGACACAGCGGAAGCTGATCCGGAATATCGGCCAGCGAAATGATAGCCTTGCAGGCGTGACTGATGATGAGCTTTGGGCCGAAATGGCGCGGCGGCGGAAGGTTTAGCCCCAGATATGCCAGCCGAGACCAGTGCCGAGTATAACGCCCCAGAGGGTGAACATGGCGTAGGCGAGGATGATGTCGGAGCCGGGCCCTTGGTGATGTGACATGCTAAGTCTCCCTGTTTGTTAAACAGGCCACCAATTAGGTGGCCGGGGAGTTCAATCCGTCTGTTAGAACGGCGCGGCTATTGAGCCGAAGCCTATTATATTCACCGCCTCCCCAACCGCAGGTTGAAGGGCAGCACAATTTACAGCCGTGCTAGGCTGCTAACAGAGGGGATTGAAAGCCCCACAATCCTTCGGATTGCAGAGGTACGCTAGTGGGAAGTCCTGATAAGGTCAAGTTGGATAAATACGGACTTTCCCAAACCTAGTAAGATATGGTTTAGTATGCGACTTATTTAAGAGAGATGATGAAACATGCCGACCCTGCAATGGCTTGACAGAGACAAAACCCTGAAAACGGCCAACGCAGTGCCTTATCGTTTGCTGGAGGCCGTGCCTGAATTAGGATATGGGGAAGATGACACACATAACATGCTGATAGAGGGGGACAACCTTGAGGCGCTGAAGGCGCTGCTGCCATATTATGCGGGGAAGGTGAAGTGCATCTTTATTGATCCTCCCTACAACACCAAAAGTGCCTTTGAGCATTATGATGACAATCTTGAGCATAGTAAGTGGCTGGCCATGATGTACCCCCGGCTGGAGCTGTTGCGGGAATTGCTAGCAGAGGATGGCAGCATCTGGGTAACGATTGATGATAATGAGGCCCATTACCTCAAGGTGATTATGGATGAGGTATTTGGGCGGAAAAACTTTATAGCTAATGTGATTTGGCAGAAAAAATTTTCTCCTCAAAACGATGCTAAGGGTATTACCCCCTCACATGATCATCTAATTGTTTATTCAAAAAATAAAACCTTATTAAAGGTAAACCTTTTGTCTCGCGGTAATGACCAAGATGATAGATTTAAAAATCCTGATAATGATCCTCGAGGCGTTTGGTCAAGCGGGGATTTGACTTCTAAAACTAAGGCTAGAGGTCATTCTTATAAAATTATGTCACCTACTGGAAAGGAGTTTTATCCTCCAGAAGGGCGGCAATGGGCTCCTGCGGAAACAACTTTTAACACATGGTTAAGTGAAGGCCGTATTTGGTTTGGAGCCGACGGTAACAACCGTCCCCGTTTAAAACAATATCTAACAGAAGTTCAACAAGGTATTGTTCCCCTAAGCATCTGG
Organism: Pseudomonas fluorescens; assembly: GCA_003241595.1. Classification (GTDB taxonomy): domain Bacteria; phylum Pseudomonadota; class Alphaproteobacteria; order UBA2136; family UBA6156; genus UBA6156. The sequence goes on along the minus strand of QFOU01000008.1, from coordinate 15,443 downwards.
TTGAGGGATGATGTAGGCGATAACCAAGAAGCTAAAAGAGAGATTAACGCTCTTCAGCTTGGGGAAATGTTTGAAACGCCAAAGCCCGAGAGACTTATTAGGCGAGTTTTTGAATTAGCCAGTGAAAAGGGCGAGTTTGTACTTGATTCTTTTCTCGGCTCAGGCACAACAGCTGCAGTAGCGCATAAGATGGGCCGCCGGTATATCGGTATTGAAATGGGTGAACATGCCCGTACCCATTGTGCGGCTAGGCTGAAAAAGGTGGTGGATGGAGAGCAGGGTGGGATTAGTGAAGCTGTTGGATGGCAAGGTGGTGGAGGCTTCAGGTACTACAAGCTGGGTGAACCGATTTTTGATGAGCGGGGGCAGATTAACAAGGCCATACGATTTGAGCACTTGGCGGCGCACATATGGTTTGCGGAGACAGGGGCGCCGCTGACGGGTGGGAAGCCGGAGACGCCGTTGCTTGGCATCCATAACGGCATAGCCTATTACCTGCTTTATAACGGCATACTTGGCGATAAGCGCCCGGCTGGCGGGAACGTGCTGACCAGCAAGGTGTGGGAAGCATTGCCGCCGCATGACGGCCCAAAAGTGATTTATGGTGAAGCTACTCGGCTTGGGCCGAACCGCCTAAGTGAGCTGCAAGTGGCTTTCAAGCAAACCCCCTATGACATCAAGGCAAGGTAGAACCCCATGCTGACGCTTAAGAATTACCAGACGCAAACCCTCTGTGTTTTGAAGGATTATCTTGAAAAGGCCCGCTTTACCGATGCCATGCAGGCGTATGATTTGGTGCAAAAGGCCCGATATGGGACCAGCCAGCCCTTTGCTCCGTATCGTCCGCTGGATAAACTGCCTGCGGTACCGTATGTGTGCTTACGATTACCCACGGGCGGCGGGAAAACCTTGCTGGCAGCACACAGTATCCAACTGGCGGGGGAAGCTTATCTGGAGCGGAGTTATCCGCTGACGTTGTGGATGGTGCCGAGCGATGTCATCAAACAGCAAACCATTGAAACCCTGCTTGACCCCAACAATGCCAACCGGAAAGTGCTAGAGAATGCGTTTGATGGGCGTTTCCGGGTGTTTGATATTGAAGACTTCAATACCATCCGGCCACAGGATGTGCGCGACAGTGCGTGTGTCATTCTGACGACCTTCCAGTCTTTCCGTGTAAGCGATACGGATATCCGCAAGGTTTATGCGCATAATGAGGAACTGGAAGGGCATTTTACGCATATCCCGCCCACCACCGAGGGTTTGCAGAAACAGGAAAACGGTAAGGTACGGTACTCCTTTGCTAACCTCCTGCACTGGGCACGCCCGCTGGTGCTGGTGGATGAGGCGCACAACGCAAGCACGCAACTCCAATTTGACGTGATGGAGCGCCTTAACCCTGCGTGTGTGATTGAGTTTACGGCGACTCCAGCCAGCAACAGCAACGTCATCCACAGTGTTTCCGCCGCGCAGTTGAAGGCGGAGGAGATGATTAAACTGCCTATCCGGCTGCATGAACATAAATCATGGGAAGCGGCGATTACGGCCAGTATTGGCGAGCGCAACCGGCTGGGCGAACTGGCGCATAAGGATAAGGATTATATCCGGCCCATCATCCTCTTCCAGGCACAGAACAGGGGGCAGGATGTGACTGTGGAGGTGGTGAAAAACTACCTGATGGAAAATGAAAATATCCCGGAAAAAGAGATTGTGGTGGCGACAGGTGATGAGAAGGGGCTTAAGGATATCAACCTTTTGGCTACGGATTGTCCGGTCAAGTATGTGATTACCGTGCAGGCGTTGCGGGAAGGGTGGGATTGCTCCTTTGCTTATATCTTGTGTTCCCTTGCCAACGTGCAGTCCCGTACAGCGGTAGAGCAGCTTTTGGGGCGTGTATTGCGGATGCCGTATGCCAGATTGCGCTCTCAACCCGATTTGAATATGGCTTATGCACATGTGGCGTCCAATTCATGGCCACATGCGGCAACCCAGTTGAGGGACAAACTGGTGCAGATGGGGTTTGAGAAGCAGGAAGCTGAAGAGATTATCATTCCCCAACCAACCCTACCGTTAGGCAGTGGGCAGGTTGACGTGAGTATTGAGGTTCACCTGAAGAGTGAGCCGGATTTGAACAAGCTGGATATTGCTGACCGTATGGCGGTGATGGTTACGCCTTCGGAGGCTGGCGGGTTTGTGCTGAAGGTGGACGGCAAAGCAGACAGCAAACTGCTGCAAAAGCTTCACCACGTTGCGACAGACAAGGCGGACAGGGAAGAGATCGCCTTGAAGGCGAATATCAAAATCAAGTATATGGCTGAGAACCTCACGCCATCCCAACGTGGCTTGCCGTTTGTGGTGCCGCAGCTTTGTTTTAATCTGGACGGGGATATTGAGCTTGCTGAGAAGGAAACCTGTCTTGGTTATACCGGCTGGAGTATTCTTGATTACTACAAGCCACTGGGCGCTAATGATTTTGCAGTTACTGATACCAGTATCAAGTTTGAGGTGGATATTGATGAGGTGCGGGAAAAGGTCACGGTTGAATATATGGATGCCAGCAAGCAAACCCTTATGGAAGGCGTTTTTACGGATTGGACGGACGTTGCCTTAGTGCAGTGGCTGGAAAGGCGGCTGCGCCAGCATGATATCCTGTCGGAGCAGCTAGTGGGCTACTTAACCAAGGCAGTGCGTGACCTGTTGGAACGGAGTGATTTGGATTTGTCCAAACTGGTGCGGGCCAAGTTTATGCTGGAGAAGGTACTAACCGATAAGATTTCTGATGCGCGGAAGGAGGCTGCCAAAAAGGCTTTTCAAGGCATTCTGGACTTAGGTTTGGTGGTGACAGACAAGTCTTTCAACATGACTTTTGACCCCAATCATTACCCGGCTGCCCGGTTTTATGAAGGCCATTATAAATTCCGTAAGCATTACTACCCGATGATAGGCGATCTTAACGGAGAAGAGGCGGAATGTGCGATGGCGCTTGACCGCTGCCAAGCGGTGGAGTGGTGGGTGCGCAACCTTGAGCGCCAGCCGAAGTATAGTTTCTCCCTCCAAACTTCCTCAGACAGGTTCTACCCTGATTTTGTGGCGAAGCTGAAGGATGGGCGTATGCTGGTGCTGGAATACAAGGGTTCGCAGTTTGTGGATACACCGGATGTGAAAGAGAAGACCGCGATTGGGAATATCTGGGCTAAGAATTCCGGAAATTTGTTCTTAATGGGCTGGTATGAGAATGGTGGGGATATCTACCAACAGCTTGAGCGCGTTTTGGAGGGTTAACTTGTCCATTACGGCCTCTATTCTTTATAATTTGATTGAGTGCCCCCACCGGATTGCGTTGGATACGTTTGGTGACCAAGGCAAGCGTGATCAGGTTAGTCCGTTTGTACGGATGCTATGGGAACGGGGAAACATTTATGAGAGGGAGGTTATTGCTGGGTTAAAACAGGAACCCCAGATTGAGTTTGTAGACCTTTCTGCTTTTGAGGGTGAAGAGCTTGAGCAGAAAACCCTTGAGGCGATGGTTAATAAGGCTCCGTTTATCTACCAAGGCAAGATAATGGCCGATGATTTAGTGGGGCGGCCTGACCTGTTACGGTTGGAGGCGGGAGGTTATGTGCCAGGGGATGTTAAATCCGGACGTGGTGAGGGGGAAGGCGATGATGTTGAAGAGGGGAAACCGAAAGACACCTATGCGGTTCAGCTTGGCCTTTATATTGATATTCTAGAGCGTCTTGGCCTTTCGGCAGGGCGTAGGGGCTTTATTTGGGATGTTAATGGAGAGGAGGTTGTTTATCGATATGAAGAGGCTCTAGGTAAACGTAACCCTTATACGCTTTGGGAACTTTATCAAGAGACGTTGGAAAAGGCCCGTAACATCCTTAGCAGAAAAGAGGAAACACAGGGGGCACTGGCTGCCAAATGTAAGCTTTGCCACTGGCATACAGTGTGCAAAAAGGAATTGGAAACTCAGGATGACTTGACTCTTATTCCTTACTTGGGAAGGGCTGCGCGGAACTCTCTTATAGGCTCAATCAAAACTGTGCGCGATATGGCGGATTGTGACCCGCAAGATTTCTTCCAGAAAGATAAGACGATTTTCAAGGGCGTAGGCCAAAAAAGTCTAAATAAGTTTGCTGCAAGAGCGAAATTGCTAAAAGCTATTCCCGCTCAAGCGTATCTTACCGATATTGTGAGCCTTCCGACGTCCGATAAAGAGATTTTCTTTGATATTGAGGATGACCCCTTGAGAGGGATTTGCTATCTACATGGTATTGTGGAGAGGGTTGGAGGTGACACTGAGTCAGAAAAGTTTATTGGGTTCTTTGCAGAGGAGCCTACACCTACAGGTGAAAGAGACGCCTTTGCTAAAGCAATAGAATATTTCCGCGCCAATCCTAGTGCTATCATTTATTACTATTCTAAATATGAACGTACGGCCTACCGTAAGCTACAGCGGAAGTATCCTGATGTATGTGATGCTGATGAGATAGAAGCCCTTTTCCACCCTGATCGGTCGATTGACCTTTATAATGATGTAGTTCTCAAAAAGACGGAATGGCCGACGTATAGTTATTCCATTAAGGCATTAGCGGTTTATCTGGATTTTAAGTGGCGGGATAATAATCCTTCAGGTGCAGCCTCGATTGAGTGGTATGACCAGTGGATTAAAACAGGGGATATCGCTGTTAAGCAGCGTATTTTGGATTATAATGAAGACGACTGCCGAGCTACGCGAGTATTGTTAGATGGCATAAGGAATTTAAGTTAGTAGAGTCCAGTTCTGTAGCTCAGCTATTAACTACTTGGGGCATTTTTTGGGGCATGTGCGGAAATTGAATTGGTGATTTGTTTTTATATTCAAATAGATGCTGTTTTAGTTTGATAGTCACCGCCCCAGTATTAAAAAGCCCCGCATTGCGGGGTTTTTTAATACTGATGCTTTTGTATTGTTAATTTTAGGTTAAAATTGGTTTGACGTTTCAATATCTAGTTTGAGGTCGGTAGAGCGCCTATGTTGTCTTCAGAGGCGAGGGCAGTGGGCTTGAGCCGAAGGAACCAAGATGGAGTAACGACCATGACAAACGACAAGATCAAGGGCTTCCATCACCTGACCGCCATGGCTGGGGATGCTGCCGCCAATATTCATTTTTACACCCATGTGCTGGGTATGCGCATGATCAAGGTCACTGTGAACTTTGATGATCCCGGTACCTATCACCTTTATTATGGCGATCAAGTCGGTACACCCGGCAGTGTGATCACCTTCTTCCCGTGGGGTGCCAATGCGGCAGCCGGTGAGAAGGGGCGTGGTGAGATCTCGGCCTTCACATTGCGGGTTCCCGCCGGCACCAAGATGGCGTGGGAAGAGCGCTTGACCAAGGCTCGGGTTCCGTTTGTGAACATCGCCCGCCCTGAAGGTGATGTGCTGGAGTTCTATGACGAGAGTGGCCATAAGTTGCGCTTGTGGGCCTACGGTGAGCCGTTGGCTGCCGACAAGGTGGTTGTGGACAGCCCCGTGCCTGCTGCTGAGCAAGTGGTGGAGTTCGTGGGGGTTGAGTTCACTGTGGCCAGTGCGGAAGGCAGCGCCAAGTTGCTGGAGACCATGGGTATGACCGCTGTCGGTAATGGTCGGTACGCCTTTGAGGGTGAGACCGAACAGCATATCGACCTCGTGGAAAAGCCTGAGCTGGGACGCATGCGCTTTGGCAGCGGCAGTGTTCACCACCTTGCCTTTAAGGTTGAGGATGATGAGGACGAGCTGTTCTGGCAGGACAAGCTGATGAAGGCTGGTCAGAGCGTGACCGACGTGAAGGATCGTCAGTACTTCCACAGTGTGTACCTGCGTGAGCCGGGTGGCATCATTCTGGAACTGGCGACGCTGGAACCCGGCTTTGCCATTGATGAACCTGTGGAGAGCCTGGGTACCCGCCTGATGTTGCCGGCGCAGTATGAGCAACACCGCGCGATGCTGGCCCAGCACTTGGTGCCGCTGCCGATGGTCGACTACGGTGTGGGAGGGTTTAGCGATGAACAATAACCTGAACCTGCACCCCCATGTGTGGCTGCCCCTTGAGGGGGCTAGCCGCACGGTGGTGGCCCTGCACGGCACGGGGGGCGATGAGCATGACCTTGTGCCGCTGGTGCGTCAGTTGTATCCGGAGGTGAATATCCTCGGGATTCGGGGCAATGTGCGGGAAGGGGCGAGTAATCGGTTCTTCCGGCGGTTTGCCGAGGGGATGTTCGATATGGAAGACCTGAAAGTGCAGAGTGCCGACCTACTGGCGTTTTGGGACGCGGCCAAGGCTGAGTATGGCTTGGTTGATGCCCAGACGACTTGGTTTGGCTATTCCAATGGGGCCAATATGATCGCGGCGTTGCTGTTGCAGGGTGAGGTTGTGCGGGATGCCGTGCTGCTGCGGGCCATGGATGTGGGGTTGAAGCCATTAGGTAAGGGAGATGCGACCGTCTTGATGTTGAATGGGGAATATGATCCGATCGTGCCGGTGGCGAGTGCCGCGGCCGTACGAGATAGCCTTTTAGAGAAAGGTTATGAAGTGACCGCAACCCAATTACCAACAGGGCATCAGTTGAGTCATATGGACTTCGACATCCTTATGAATGGTGCGAAGTAAGAGCAGGGGCCAAAGGGCCCCTCTTTTTTACGGGTTGAGGGTGTAGGCCATGCGGGCGTTGCCCTCTAAAGTGCGGGATACGGGGCAGCGTTCGGCGATCTCCAGCAGGCGTTGGCGTTGGGTGTCATCGAGGGGGCCGGTGAGGGTTATCTCGCGGTGGAAGATGTCGATCTTGGTGTCGCCTTCGGTGATTTTCTCGTGGGAGACGGTGGTTTTGATGTGCTCCAGTGGCCATTGTTTTTGGGCGGCGTACATGCGGAGGGTCATGTTGGTGCAGGCGCCCAAGGCCGCGCAGAGGAGTTCGAACGGCGTGGAGCCGGTGTTATGGCCGCCCATATCGTTGGGTTCGTCGGCCTGGATGAAGTGCGGGCCGTTCTCGATGATCTGGCCGTAGGGCTTGGGGGCGGCTTCGGTGACGGTGACGGGGCGGTGGGACATGGTGTCGGCTTTCTTGCTTGTTACCTATAGGGTGCGGTATGAGGATTCCTGAAACAAGAGGTATATAAGTATGGATGACGCGATTTTAGTGGTTAAGGATGCTCATGGGAATGTGTTGAGCGATGGGGATACGGTGGCGGTGATCAAGGATCTGAAGGCGAAGGGGTCTTCCGAAGTGCTGAAGCAGGGGACGAAGTTCAAGAATATCCGGCTGACCGAGGATGCGCGCGAGATTGAGAGCGGGAAGATGGTATTGAAGACCGAGTTCATCAAGAAGGTTTAAGCCTGTGGTGGTTGTGGGCGACCGGTGGGTGGTGCGGGTGACGCCCAAGGCATCCGCCGACCGCATCGTGGAGGAACAGGGGGTGTTGCGCGTGTATGTGACCGTGGTGCCGGAGGATGGCAAGGCCAATAAGGCGGTACTCGGGCTCCTGGCGAAACATCTGGGTGTGGCGAAGTCTCGGCTTGAAATCGTGCAGGGAAGCACCAGCCGAGATAAAGTAGTTGTGCTTAAGTAAGTTTTATTTAGGGGTGGGTGCTAGTATTTTGAGCAGTTTGCCCTTATGTAGGGTTGAGTAAGTAAAGAGGACTTCCCGACATGGTAGAGAAACGCAGCCCTAAGGCTGGATTTGGACGCGGTAATTCCGCTGGTGGTGACCGTAAACCTTACGCCAAGCGCGAGGGTGGCTTTGGCGACCGCAAGCCGCGCGAAGGTGGTTTCGGTGGTGAACGCAAAAGCTTTGGGGATCGTAAACCCCGCGAAGGCGGCTACGAGCGCAAGAGCTTTGGTGATGGTGAGCGCAAGCCTTATGCCAAGCGTGAAGGTGGGTTTGATCGTAAACCCCGTGAAGGTGGTTATGAGCGCAAGAGCTTCGGTGATGGTGAGCGTAAGCCCTACGCCAAGCGTGAGGGCGGTTTTGGTGAACGTAAGTCTTCTTATGCGCCGCGTGAGGGTGGGTTTGACCGCAAGCCCCGCGAAGGCGGCTATGAACGCAAGAGCTTTGGTGACCGTAAACCCTACGCTCCGCGCGAAGGTGGGTTTGAGCGTAAGCCGCGTGAAGGCGGCTACGAGCGCAAGAGCTTTGGTGATGGCGAGCGTAAGCCGTTTGTAAAGCGTGAGGGCGGTTTCGATCGTGCTCCCCGTGAAGGTGGTTACGAGCGTAAAAGCTTTGACCGTGGCGACAGCAAGAGCGCCAAGTTCAGCCAGAAGCCGACCATCAAGCGTGACCGTAAGCCGCGTGAAGATGCCGATACCGGTTTGTTGCGTGGTGATGGCTGGTTGATCGGTTACCATGCCGTATTGGCGGCGTTGAGCGCCGGTCGTCGGAAAGTGCGCGAAGTGTGGTTGCTGAGCGAAGCTCAGGGCGAGTTGGCAACCTTGTTGGCCAAGAACCCCGAGTGGAACGTGAGCATCAAGGCCAAGCCGGACTTTGAAAAGCAATTCGGTGAAATGGTTCACCAAGGTGTGGCCGCGCTGGTGGGCAACCTGCCCCAGCCGAGCTTGCCCGAACTGCTGGGCGACAAGCCGCAGTTGATTGTAGCGCTGGACCAGATCACTGATCCGCACAACCTCGGTGCCGTAGTGCGTAGCGCTGCTGCCTTTGGCGCCAAGGGCGTATTGGTGACCGAACACCGTGCGGCTGGCCTGAATGCCACCGCTGCTAAAGTAGCTGCCGGTGCCATGGAGATCGTTCCGGTTGTGGAAGTGACCAACCTTGTGCAGAGCCTTGTGATGATGCAGGAAGCTGGCTTTACTGTACTTGGTATGGCGGGTGAGGCTGAAGAAGAGATCGGTAGCGTTGTGGCCGGTATCAAGGGCCCCGTGTGCCTGGTAATGGGTAGCGAAGGTGAAGGCCTGCGCCGTTTGACCCGCGAGACCTGCGACAAGCTGGTGAAGATCGCCATCAACCCTGCGATGGAAAGCCTGAATGTGAGCGTGGCCACTGGAGTTGCGCTGAGCATTCTGAGCCGTAAGTAAGGTTAAGATAGAAAGACGGCACTACGGCGCCGTTTTTTGTATTTGTGCGCGCGTTCATAAGGTTGTCGAGAACACGTTTCATCCAATACTTTTTGGCGCCCATGTTGGGCTGATGCGTGTTTGTTTTGTCTCTTTTAAAAGGAAGAATAAGATGAACAAGTTTGTTATCGTTGCTGCTCTGGCTGTTGCTTCGCTTTTTTCGGGTCCGGTTTTGGCCGAAGATGTGCCGGGGGTTTCCTCGACGCATTCTTCGACTCCGGCTCCCTCTTCGGATGAAGATCGTGATTCTCTGGCTTCGGCCGGGGGTGATGGTGTTGATTCCGGTTACTGCCTTTATCGCGACCAATATGGTCAGCGTTATACGGCGCGTTGCCGTGGCTGCGAGGACTCGGACAAAAGCATTGCCGGTATTGGGCAATGCTTGCGTCATCTGGCCCTCCGGATGAATAATCTGCGGAGTCAGGTGGGCAGTCTCGACTGGTCGACCAACGATACAATGTTGGTTGAATTGGCTATTTACAAGGCTGATCTTACCAAACTGCACGACGTTATGAAGCGTTCGTCGCTGATTCCGTCGAAGCACTTGGTGACGGCGGGCGATGCTCTGATGGCGCGGTTTTTGAAGATCGAGGCGGACTTCGCCGCGGCTTCGAAGGCGCTGGAAGAACAGCCTGCCGCTGAGCAGGATCCGCTGGCGGATTGCAAGCCTAACTGCGGCTGATAACACTGAAAATGAAAAGGGCCGGATCGTATGATCCGGCCCTTTTCAATTGCCTAAGAGGAATTAGGCGGAAGCCTTGGCGGCAGCGCGCTTCAGAACCAGGTTACGCAGTTGGGTAGCCTTTACGGAGAAGCCTTCGCGGACGCGGACATTCTTAACTTGCAGCATGAAGCCGTCGAAACCGTTGTACTTGTCGAGCGTACGGATGGCGCGGGTGGTCAGCGTAAGCGTGACGGTACGGCCCAGAATGTCGCTCTGGTAGGTTTTGGTTTGCAGGTTGGGGCGGAAGGTGCGCTTGGTGTGGCGGTTGGAGTGCGACACATTGTTGCCGACGCCGACTTTGCTTCCGGTAATTTCACATACGCGAGACATGGCCTCTAATCCTCTTTAATTAGGGCCGATTTACGGGGGATGGATGGATATGTCAACATAAAAATGGGGATAAATGTGTAAGGGATTGAGGATTTAAGGGGTTTAGTCCATCGGTTGCGTGAGGGTGGCCGTGCAGGTGAGGTGGTGATAGAGCCCGCGGGATGTACGTATTTTGATGATATCATTCGTATTTATAAGTTTGAGCTGGCTGAGCGGGGCGCCGTAGCCGGAAAGTTGGACGGTGAGTGTGGGATGTCCTTCGGCTGGGATGGCTGTGGGTGTGCAGGGAAGGTTGAGTGTGGTGAAAGGCTCGGTGAGGGGAAGTGTAAGGGTGAGATTACTGAAACGGTTGCCGAGAATGACGGCCAGTAGGCAGACCACCGTACCCAACGCCAGGTAAATAGGGCGGATGCGGGTAATGCGTTCCATAAGGACTGTAAAAAATGAGGCGGTGGAGAGGGCGATGGCGCCGGCGATCAGGACATCGGTGGCGTAGTGCGCGCCGAGCATCATGCGCGACAGACCGATGACAGTGCCTGCGGTGAGACCTGCTGCTAAGAATCCATAAGCCAGCCGCGGATGGCGGCGGCGCAGGGGGAAGAACGGGGCGGCGAGCACAAAGCCGATGGCGGCGTGGCCCGAGGGCATGCTGTTGCCACGGAAGCCATCGATGGCGACAGTAGAGGGCATCTCGGTGAGTATGGCTTCGCGCGGGCGGGGGCGGTCGGCGAGGTTCTTTACTACGATCTGGTTGAACAGTCCGCAACCCAGAACCAGTGTGAGCACGAGAACGGCCGAGGTTTGGTAGAGAGTGGGGCGTTTTTGCGCAAGCTTGGGCCAGAACATGGCGATAAGTGCGCCCAAGGCGAGAATGGCCGCGGGCAGGGTACCGGATTCGCGCATCAGGCCGGTAAAGGATGTTCCGCCGGGGATATATAGGGCGTGGGCCACAGTGACATCGATACCGGTGAGCCAGAGCAGGAGTGCGGCGAGGCCGAAAATTCCCCAGATCAGGGCTTGTTGCTGGGCGAGTTGGCGGCAGGTGGTCTTGACCATAGGGGAGGGGGAGGGCAGCATGGCCGCATGGTAAAGAAAAAGATGATGCGTAGCCAGCAGATTACGCAGATGGAATGGGCGCCCGATTACGGCCAGTTGTTGTTGTTGACGCTGGCGGTGCTGTTTTTGCGGATCGTGTATATCGTGGCATGGCACCCGTATGGTTTGGCTCCCGATGAAGCCCAGTACTGGAGCTGGCTGAGCCACAATGACTGGAGTTTTTTAACCAAGCCGCCGTTGACGACGTGGCTTATGGGAATCTCGACCGCCCTTTTGGGACAGACCTTGCTGGGGGTTAAGTTATTCGCCTTGTTGAGCCAGAGCCTTGTCAGTGTGTTGGGCTTTGCCATTGCCAAGGAGCTTGGTGGGCGTGTTTCAGCATGGTGGGCATGGTTGGTGCTGACGACGGTTCCGCTTATTGCGGCGGGTGGTTTGATCATGAGCCCCGATGCCGTGTTGTTGCCGCTCTGGATGGGGGCGATGTATGCGGTGGTGCGGGCGCTGGGTCGGGATGACGAGAAAGCCCTGTGCTGGCCGCGCTGGGTTTTGATCGGTGTGCTGGTGGGGTTGGGTGGTTTGGCCAAGTATTCGGCGGCATTATTCTTCCCGTTACTCGTGCTGTATCTGCTGATCTGGAAGCGTACGTGGCTGATGCGTCCGCAGGTATGGGTGAGCGGTGTCATTGCGTTACTCTTCCAATTGCCGGTGTTGATCTGGAATATCCAGCATGACTGGGTTGGTGTTGTGCATGTGCTGTGGCAGGCCGGAGGTAATGGCAATGGCGGAGGGGTGAAGTCGTTTGCTGAGTTTATTGGCGGGCAGGCATTGGTGCTGGGGCCGATTGTGTTCCTTCTGACCCTATTTGGAATCTATCGTGTGGCCAAGCGGGCCAAGACCGAGGCGATGACCTTTGTTCTGGTCATGAGCCTGGGAGTGATGGCCATGTTTGCCGTGTTGTCGGTCTTCACCAAAGTGCAGGCCAACTGGCCGGTATTAGGTGCTACTGGCTGTTTGCTGGTACTGGCGCGGTGGCTGGGGCGTGGACGCAAGACCGAGGTGGCGGCGGTTTTGATGTTTGGTGTGGTGGTGAACTTTGCGCTGTCGACGCTCATGATGGATACTTACAAGGCGCGCGACCTGCACCTGATGCCAGTAAAGGCCAAGAATGACCCGACCAAGGATCTGCGTGGGTGGCCCCAGTTGGGCGAACTGGTGGGGTTGATGATGTACAAGCTGGAAAACCCGCTTATTTTGAGTACCCGTTACCAGACCTTTGCTCCGCTGATGTTCCATACCGTGGGTAAACCTGAGTTCGCTTATATCAATGCCGAAGGGCGTCGGGCCAACCAGTATGACCTGTGGCCGTTGCCGAGTTTGCAAGACCGGCTGGTGGTGTATGTGAATGAGCAGAACGTGTTGCCGGAGGGCGTGCGGGTTCTGTTTAGAGAGTGCAGCCCGTGGCACAACGTGGGGGTTGAGGAGTATGGCGTGCAGACGCGTCAGCTCTATATGTGGATTTGCTGGGGTGCACAAACAGCTTCGTAGTGAGGCGCGGGCTAAAGCCTCCCCCGAGCACACTTCATGAATCCTCGTGTACGTTTAGTACATGTTGGATTCCCGAATTGCACTCGGAGGAAGGTTTGCAGGCTCGCGCGCAGGGCAATGTCGTGGTCACGGCTCGGCATTTAAAAGGAGCCTTGTGGCTCCTTTTAACTTTAGGCGAGACCCATGGTTTGGGTGCTGAAGTTGAGGGTGTTGAGGCCGAGCAGGGCCGTGGCGGCGGTGTAGCGCTCGGACGGTGGGGTTTTGAACAGCAGTTCCGGTGTGGCGGGTGTAACCAGCCAGCTGTTGCTGTGGAGTTCGTGCTCCAGTTGGCCGGTTGTCCAGCCGGCATAGCCGAGACAGAAATTGGCGGAAGAAGGGCCGTGGCCGCGCGCCATATCGGTGACGATATCGGATTGGGCGGAGAGCGCGATCTCCGGCGTGAGGTGAATCGTGGCATCGAGAGCGTAATCCGGTGTGTGGAGCACGAATCCACGCGTATTCTCGACGGGCCCGCCGCGATAGATGATAGGCAAGTTGGGCTTGGTGTTGATGGGATTTTCGCGGCCCACCTTGAGAATATCTTCGATACCCATGCTGCGCGCGACATCGGTGAAGTTAACGCGGGGCAGGGGCTGGTTGATGACAAACCCCATGGTGCCTTCCTCGCCCTGATTGGCGATATAGATAACGGCGCGTTCGAAGAACGAGCCATTAAGTTCGCTTGTAGCGACCAGAAGGTGGTTGCGGAGGTTGGTGATGACGGGTTCGGTTACGATTGTCATGGAGGTAGCGTGGGCCGACGGGGGGGAGGTGTCAACCATCATATTTTTAAGTGGGGGTGGAACTTTTGCTTGCGCTTAAAAGATAAGGCCGCATTTGAAGGGGTTGGCGAAAACCTTACCTCTTATTTACGGAACTTCATGCTTTCGAGCACCGCCAGCTTGTCGACGCGCTCGTTCTCGGCATGTCCGGCGTGGCCTTTGACCCATTTCCATTCGATTTTGTGGGGTTGGGTCGCGGCGTCGAGTTCTTCCCAGAGCTCTTTATTCTCAACCGGTTTGTTCTGACTGTTCTTCCAGCCGCGGCGTTTCCAGCCGGGCATCCATTCCGTAATCCCCTTGATGACGTACTGGCTGTCGGTGTGCAAGACGATCTTGCAGGGGCGGGTAAGGGCCTGCAGGCCGCGAATGGCGGCAGTGAGTTCCATCTTATTATTAGTAGTATGCGGAGCGCCGCCGGAAAGCTCCTTCTCATGGGCACCGGCACGGATGAGTGCGGCCCAGCCGCCGGGGCCGGGGTTGCCGGAGCAGGCGCCATCGGTAAAGAGATGCACCAGAGTTATTGTATTATTGGCGGTTTGAGGGGCTGGCGTTTCGGTCATGGGTGGTCTATATCACAATAACTATGCCAAAGACTCCCGCCAGCCTTAAAGTTAGGAAGAAATCGCTCACCGCCAGCAGCAAGGCGTGGGTGCAGCGTCAATTGCGTGACCCCTATGTGATGAAGGCACAAGCAGAGGGGTTCCGTGCCCGTGCGGCCTACAAGTTGCTGGAAATTGATGAGAAGTTCCATGTTCTGAAGCGGGGCCAGAGCGTTGTGGACATTGGGTGTGCGCCGGGGAGCTGGTGCCAGATTGCGGCGAGCCGCGGGTGTCGTGTTGTGGGGATCGACCTGCTGGAATGCGAACCGATGGCCGGGGTGACGTTCATCCAGAACGACTTTACCACCGATGAGGGCTATGAGCTGGTCAAGCAGGCGATGGGGAGTGAATTGGTTGATGTCGTACTGTGCGATATGGCTGCAAATACAGTTGGGCACAAAGAAACTGATGGATTAAGGACACAGGCCCTCAGCGAACTTGCTGTTGATTTCGCCATGAAACATCTCCGAACTGGTGGAAATTTTTGCACAAAACTGTTTATGAACGGCTATGAAGCGACTGCAAAAAAGCAGATTTCTCCATATTTTGAACGGGTTCAGTTGTTCAAGCCCGAAAGCAGCCGAGCCGAAAGCCGTGAAATCTTTTTAGTAGCTATTGGTAAAAAGCCGGTCTAAGGTTTGAACCAAGCACTCTTGGACCAAGAAAAATGGAACAGGGAGGCGAAACGACGGAACCTTATGTTCCCCGCTGCGTTCGGCACATAACCGGCGCGTGTGGAACGGGGCGCTGCGTTTAACAAACCACTGAATTGTCAGGAGATAGTAAGATGAAAAAAACGATGATCGCTCTGAGCGCCGCCCTCGTGGCAGTTGCTGGCAGCGCTTCCGCTGAAGGTTGGACCCGCGACGGTCTGTACGCTGGTGTTAAGGGTGGTGTTACCCAAGCCCAAGACCAGTCCTTCAACACCGAATACGACACCGGCTTCACCACCGGCGCTTTCGTAGGTAAGAAGATGGGCAACATGCGCGCTGAACTCGAAGGTATCTACGAGCAGTCCGACATGGATGGCAACGCTGGTAAGACCACCTTCTACGGTGCCATGGCCAACGGTTACTACGACTTCCAAAACTCCACCGCCTTCACCCCGTACGTAGGTGCTGGTCTTGGTTACGGTAAGGTCCGTTACGGCGGCTTCCCGGCCGGTGTTGCTAGCAGCAGCGAAGACACCCTGGCTTACCAAGGTATCGCTGGTGTTGGTTACGAACTGAACCCCTGCTGGACCCTGACCGGTGAATACCGTTACCTGGGCACCAC
>QFOU01000086.1 GCA_003241595.1 Pseudomonas fluorescens | reverse complement strand
GTACATTTCGCGTTTTTTTTTTTTTTTTTCGGAGACGAGATAGTCCTGCTGGCCTTGGGTACGGGCATCGGTATTGGTGTAACCGCGTGCGCGTTCGAGGTCGTAGTTCTCGCTATAGGTTTGCGCATTCTCGGTAAGAATTGCAAAGTTGAGGCCCTTGGCCACGTCTTCGGCATTCGCTTTGGCGCGTTGTGCCTGTTGCAGCTCGTAATCGGCCAGCGCCTGTTTAGCCCATTGCAACGAGAGAGCCGAGAAGATGCTCATGCCCATGATCAAACCAAAGAGGAAGGGTGAGAACCCCCCTTGCTGGCAGCGCCACCGCGCGGCGGGGCGGTGAGGCCCCTGCCCGCACGCGCGCTTAATACGCATAGCGGATGCCCAGTGCATAGGATTGTCCGCCCATTTCGAGCATCACGCGGCGCGGTTCGATCGCCATGATCTTGACCGGTACGATGAGCGTTTGCGTGCCGATTTCCGGCTTGGCATTCCGCGCGTTGTTAAAGCGTGTCAGCACATCGTTGTAAGTAAGTTCGTAATTGGCTTGCAGCGCGGCGGGCAAGGTTCCGCTGATGGGCATTTGCGTTTGCAGGGCGGCGGTGATTTCGGCATCCGGCACGGGCAACGGCACGCTGATGCGGAAGGTTTCTCCCTCGACATAGCGTTGCTGGTTGATGACCGCGTATTTGACCGGAGAGGTCACGATAGCTTGCAGGACCAGTGTGTTGAGCACGCTCTCGAAGCTATAGCGCCCCTGCTGCGGCTGCCAGCCCGCGATAGTGCGGCTGATGGTGCTGGTGAGTTGGCTGCGGAATTCGGAGAGATCGGGCTGCGTACCGGAGGCGACGGCAGGCAGATCGACGGCTTCGGCCATCAGGCGATCCATCAGCGTTTGGCGTGAGGCGGGCGTGGTAATGACGGTGCCGGAGGCATCTACCGTTGTGGTTTGAGATACGTCATCGGTAGTGGCCGGCTTATTGACGCGCAGAGGGTCGAACGCGGTATCATCGTTGATCAGTTGGCCGAGGCTGGGTGTGAGCGGGAGGGGCTCGTTCTCGCGGGCGGCGCGGGTGCGGGATTCGGCAATGGCTTCGTCGCGCGTGAACATGAAGTCCGGCTGGCCGGTAAAGGTGCGCGGCCACTCGAGGCGCTGGGCGCGCGAGCTTGTACCGCTGCCGGTTTGCGCATGCGCTGCCGCGCCAACCAGAGTTAGCGCACAGAGGAGTAGTGTGAGGCTAGTAGAGGGTGTCTTTATCGTACGCATAAATGTACCCTTCGATTTGGACCATGCTGAGTTCGGGCGGGGCGCCACGCGGCGGCGCGCTGCACGCGAAGCAGAAGCTGTAAGGCACGAAGCCTGGCAATGTGGCCATGCGCTTGAGCACGGCGTTTGCTTCTTCGAACGTGGACGGGCCGGTAATACGGAAGACATACCGCGCCAGCGCCTTGTTGTTACCCCGGATAAGCGGTTGACCGACGATGCGGAGATCGAGGCGCGGAGCACCGATATCGAGAGCGCGCTCCAGTTCGTTCTTTTGAACGAAGCGGATCTCCTGGCTGATGCGTCGGATCGTGGTGATGCGTTGCTGGAGGTCTTTTCCGGCATCGCGTTTATCGAGGGCATCCGACAGGGCATAGGTGCGGGACTCGTAGTCCGACGTGTTGGCCATGTATTTATAGACACCCAGAATCGCGGCAAAGATGATGATGGCGAGGCCAGCGGCAAAGCGGATCATGGCTTAGTTCCCCTCCCCTTGTTTGCCGCCGTTAGCTTGCCCCTGCTGCACCGGTGCAGTGGCACTGGCGGGCGCTGTGGGCGAGCTTTGGAGGGCGGTTTTATTCAATTGCGAGGCAAACGGTTTGAACTCACGCGCCAAGGTGTTGGCGTTCACGATGGCTTCCAGTTTGAATCCGCTGCTTGTCGGCGGTTTACGGATGGCATCGAGTGTAGCGGAATTCAGGATGAGTGCACGGGCGATCGGCTCTTGTTGCAGCCAGCCTTGGTAGACATCGCTCTTGGCGTCGATCGTGACGACATACTGCGAGGGCGGTGTTTCCGGCTCGGGCGTGCGGATCTCGAACGATGAGGCTTGCAGGCCGGAGTTTTGGATCGAACGGGCGATATCCTTGACCACGAGGCTGAAGAGTTCGCGCTTTTGCCACATTTTCTCTTGCTCGGTGATGGCGCGCTCGAGGTCGGAGAATTGGCCACCGCGCGGGATCTGCTGCTCGATCATGTTCAGTTGATCGGAGAGGTCCGACAGCTCTTGCCCCTGATACCAGAGGCCGGCATAGGTGAGCCCGGCGAGCAAAAGGCCGATGAACAGCATGTGGTTGCCATAACGCTCTTGCAGTGTGGGCTTGTTGAGCCATGTATTGTCATCCAACGGGAACTCACGCAGGTTATGGACGCTGACGCGCTCGTTGGGAGGCAGGAGGTCGGTTTCCCACTGCGTATAGATGTTGGCGCGCGTTGTGCGCGGATAGGACTTAAGCACCTGCTCTACATCGCGCACCCAGCTGGTGGGCGTGGTGGGCAGAACGTAGTTATCCTTCACATCCCAGTGGAACAGTGTATCGGCCACGACAAGGATGTTCACCGTATTAGGAGCGGAGGGCGACAGGCGGCAGAGATCGAGCAGGGCCAACGGGCCGACGGCTTGTTGTGCGAGGGCAACGGCGTTGGGGTCGGCCATGTCTTCTTCATCCGGCACGCCTTCTCCGGCCAGGAACAAGTACGGGTTGACGGGTTTGCCATCGAGACCGCGTGGCGCGAAGAACAGCAGTGCGGTGTGGCGCTTGATGTTATCGCCCGCGAGATCAGCCCAGCTATCGTTAAATACCGGTTGTGTTTCGCCACTGAGGAGCAGCTCGGCACGGTTGAGGCCGACGAAGCACAAGTGACGGAAGGTACCGCCCACCGTTGCCGTAGGGGCGCTGGCGGCCAGTTTTTTGGCGGCGCCTTGCGTGAGGATGCGCAGCTCGGCCCAGAGTGGCCCCAAGAATTCCTTGGTGCTTTCCAGCAGTTTTTGCGCGGCGGGCATGTTGGCGTCGATGCGGTCTTGCAGCGAGCCGGGAAGCTTTTGGACGAGACGGTTCTTCAGGTTCTCGCGCAGGGCTTCGACAGCCTGATCTTCGGTCTGCGTGAGCACGGCGGGTGCGTCCTCGGTTTGAGGTGCGGTGTTTTCGGGGCTGTTCTTAGGTTCGAGGAGGCTCATGATCAAATTTCCTTATGCCTGCGACAGAACGATGGAGAGCATATCGAGCATCATCACGGCACCGCCCAAGACCCAGAGCAGGCCGCTGGCGACGCTGATGAAGCGTTTGTGGGTATCGTTGAGCATACGCTCGAGAATGGCGTAGGAGTGCTGCATACCCTCGATGAGGACGTCGTTCACGTTGCCGTTGGTGGGGGCGTAGTTTTCGGCGACACTGACGGGCGTGACGATGAGTTCGGGGAAGCCGGCCTTGGTCATCGCCTCGGCCAGTGTACCACCGGTGGTGATGACGTGGTTGAAGTGATCGATACGGCGGCGCAAGACCGTGTTGGTGGCCAAGCCTTCCATAATGGGAATAAGCTGTTTGGG
>QFOU01000085.1 GCA_003241595.1 Pseudomonas fluorescens | reverse complement strand
TTTTTGGTGGCCGCGTTGTTCATGGGATCGGACAAGATACGGGTTTTGTGGCCGTAGGTGTCGGCGGCGGTGATGAGCGCGCTGAACAGCGTGTGGTTGAGGGGGGCGGACGCAAAGTGCATGTCCACCATTTCGCGTTGCAGGAGCTGGCCTGCGGCAACGCGACGGGCGCGGCCACGCAGGTCATCCGGCAGCGGCAGTTTATGAGGCGCGTGGATGGTGAGGGTGATTTTGGGGAACCAGCGTTGGGGCAGGACACCCTTGAGGCGTGTGTATTTGCTGAACTCGGCACCGCGAATGAAGATGGGCAGGATGTGGGTATCGGCATTGACGGCGACCATGGCGGTACCGTCGTAGACTTTCATCAACGCGCCGGTTTTAGTGAGGCGACCTTCTGGGAAGACCATGCAGGGTTCACCGGTTTTGGCGAGATTGATGAGGTTGCGGATGGCGTAGGGGTTTTCGGTATCCAAGGGGAACGCCTTCACGATGCTCAGGAACGGTTTGACCCACCATTTTTTGGAGATGTTCACATCGATGGCGAACGTGAGTTTGGTGGGGACGAAGATGGCGATGAGGGCGGCATCCACAAACGATTGGTGGTTGGCGATGACGAGGGTGCGCTTGGGGAGTTTATCGAGATAGTGCGCGTTGATGACCTCCACACGGAAGAGGGTGCGCATAAGTGCCTTGAGCGGGCGTTGTTTGGCAGTGTGAGGCATGAGGCCGTAGCTGAGCAGCGCGACGATGAAGTTGGCGACCATCAGGATAGCAATGACGCCGAGCAGGGAGACGCCGAGCGCGAGCAAGGCGCTGCTGGCGATGGCACCGGCGACGATGAAGACGGCATTCAGTACATTGTTGGCGGCGATGAGGCGGGATTTGGTAGCGGCTTCTCCGAACGTCTGGATATAGGCATACAGCGGTACGGTGAAGATACCGCCCGCCAGTGCCAGTGCGATAAAGGCGACCATGATGGGCCAGAAGAGCGGGATGGACAGGAGATCGGGGATGGTGCGCAGGGCTTCGGTGGTGGGCGCGGGCATGAGCGGGCTGAGGGCGACCATGGCAAAGCCGGAAAGGCTGATGACGATGGCCGAGAAGGGGAGGTAGGCGAGAGTGACCTTATCGCCCAAGATCTTCTGGCAGAGGATGGAGCCGACCGCGATGCCAATGGAGAAAAGCGAGAGAAGCAGCGTGGTGGTCATTTCATCGCCGTGCAGGACTTGCGCGCCGTAGACGGGAATAAGGCTGAGCAACACACCGCCCAACAGCCAGAACCACGAAATGAAAAGGAGAGATTGGATGATGCCGTTGCCTTGGTGGGCTTGCTTGACCACGCGCCAGCTTTCGGCAAGGAAATTACGGCTGATATTCAGTTTGGGATCCACGCCCTTGGCTTGCGGAATGAAGTAGGCGGCGAGGAGACCGAAGAGCGCAAGGCCCATGCAGGTGAAACCGATGATATACGGACCATCTCCGCGCAAGACCATGACTCCACCATACATGGTGCCGAGCAGGATACCGAGGAAGGTAGTGGCTTCGAACAGGCCGTTGGCGGCCACGAGCTGCGACTTGGGCAGGGCTTGCGGCAGGATGCCGTATTTAATGGGGCTGAAGAAGGTAGAGTGCGTACCCATGAGGAAAAGCAGGATGAAGAGGCCCCAGATGTGACCATCGAGCAGTACGAACAGGCCGACGGACATCATGAGCAGTTCGGCCAGTTTGATCCATTGGATCTGGACGGTTTTTTCGTATTTATCGGCCAGTTGGCCCGCAAGGCCGGAGAACAGCACATAGGGGAGCATGAAGATACCGCCGCCCAAGGAGACCATAACGCCTGCGTTGAGCCCGGATTCGGTGGCCAAGCGGTAGGTGACCAGCATGGTCATGGCGCTTTTGAACACGTTATCGTTAAACACGCCCAGCACCTGGGCCAAAAAGAGGGGGAGGAAATTCCGTTGGGTAAGAAGGCTCATGGCCGGTAGTGTAAGTAATTCGTAAACTGTGTCCAGCTTTTGGTAACGGTTTGCTTTGTTTGGCAGCGAAAGGATGTTTCACCTCTTGCGGACAGGGGCAAGATGCGCTAGAGGAGGCATCGGTCGGGGCGTAGCGCAGCCTGGTAGCGCGCGTCGTTCGGGACGACGAGGCCGGAGGTTCGAATCCTCTCGCCCCGACCAGAGATTTTTGGGAGCCGATGGCTCCTTTTTTGTTGTGTTTAGATGTCGTTTGGTTAGGCTTTGGCCATGGTTATTTTATTGCAGTTGGTTTTGGTGGCTTTGGTTGTGCTGGCGCGGCGAAATTACTTGTTTGGTGGGCATTTGAAAGCTTCGAAGACTGAGTCTGGTACGTTAAGTTTTATCGTGCGCAATAAGGAAGGTGATATTACCCGACAGCATATTGGAATTAAACGTACGGGCGGGATTCCGTTCATTGTGCGGCGTGAGCGGTTTTACCATAAATTTTTCAAGTGGGTGGGAATGGCTACCGAGCTTCATGTGCCGGACCGTGAGCTTGACCGGAAATACTTCTTTATTACTGATTTTCCGCATCATTTAGAGAAGATGATGCACTCGACGGATTTGCTAGATCATATCCGTGAATTGCTAGTGGCGGATGTGAAATCCATCCATGTAGTGGGAGACCGTTTGTGGTGCGTATTGGGGCCGAATGCGAGGAGGATGAGTACCTACCAACTGCGGGGGCATGTGGAGTTATTGGAGAGAATTCATGAAGATACCCAAGAGGTTAAAAGTTCTCCGATCGAGCGGGCTAATTTGCGACGGGGGCTGTTGGCATTCGGTTTTATGATCGTTCATGCCACTTTGATGGGCTTGGGTTTGGGAGGTGTTTTTACATTTTTGCTGGATGACCTTGAGACCATTGAACATACCCAGATGGTCGGATTTTCGATAGTGATGAGTATAGTCCTTATTTGCTGTTGGAGTGTGTTGATCACTGCTTTATTTGCCCGTTCTTCGTGGGTGTGTTGGGTGTGGACGGACTTTTTATTGTGGGGCGTTGTGGGGATCGTATTCTCCTGCATGGTGATGGTGCGGGATATCAATGTGAATTTGCCGCAGGCGGAGGCGACGGTGGTGAGTATGCCGGTGGTGAGCAAGGTATGTACGCTGAAATGTCGGAAATCGTGTGGGAGGCGTTGTACGCGCACCGAAACGCACAAGTTGGAGGGGGAATTGCAGTGTGCCCCTGAGGCGCGGGAGGTCTTTATGCAGCAGCGGAAGACGAGTTCGGTGTGCGCAGCGAGCGCATGGTATGAGTATGAGATTCGTACTCCGTGGTGGAAAGAGTATAAAGGCAAGGCGAAAAAGCCCTACTTTATTGCTGATGTAAATGTGGATGTGTTTGATAGCGCACGCGAAAAAGGGTTTATTAAAGTACCTGTACACCCGGGAGCTTTAGGCTTTGATTGGGTGGATATGAGTGAGGTGCGGCCTTAACAAGGAATCAATAAAAAGAGGCTCAAGGCCTCTTCTTATTGAAGGGGATTAGCAGCAGGCGCGGAGGAAGAAGGCGACGGCCTGTTTGACGTAGGTTTCGATCTGTTGGTGGGTGGGCGTGGGGGCCATGTGGATGGCGCAGCGTTTGTTGAGATCGGAGCCTACAATAAGGGCGCCGAACATATCGGCGGCGAGCGCGGGGTCTCCGAGGTTCAGGCCGTGAGCTTTGAGGGTTGTCATCATT
>QFOU01000084.1 GCA_003241595.1 Pseudomonas fluorescens | reverse complement strand
GTCACCAGCGGCCTTCAGGCTGGCGAAAAGGTCATCGTCGAAGGCATCATGAAGGTTCAGCCGGGCGCCGAGGTAAAAGCTGTCGAGCAAGGCGCCAAGCCTGCTGGTCAGCAAGCTCCCGCCCAAGGCGAGCAAGCCCAACCTGCCGCTCACTAATTAACTCCGCCAACCTAATCTTAGGGAAAATCACATGTCCGGATTCTTCATCAATCGCCCGGTGTTTGCGTGGGTTATCTCCATCTGCATCATGCTGGCGGGTGCTATCGCCATTAACACATTGCCGATCGAACAATACCCCCGCATTGCCGCCCCGTCGGTCAGCATCAACGCGTCCTACCCCGGTGCGTCGGCTCAGACAGTCGAAAACAGCGTCACCCAGATCATCGAGCAATCACTCACAGGTATCGATAACCTCCGTTACTTCAGCTCCACCAGCGATGCCAACGGTAACGTCGCCATCACTGTAACGCTCGAACCGGAAGCCGACCCGGATATCGCCCAGGTTCAGGTTCAAAACAAACTCCAGTCCATTATGTCGCTGCTGCCGCAACAGGTCCAGCAACAGGGTGTAACGGTAACCAAGGGCTCCACCGGATTCCTCATGGCCATCGGTTTCTATTCGCCCGATGGCTCGGTCGATGAATACACGATGAGCGACTTCATGAACTCCAAAGTGCTCGATCCTCTCAGCCGTGTGCCGGGCGTAGGTAGCACCCAAGTCTTTGGCCAGCCGTTCTCCATGCGTATCTGGTTAGATGCCAACAAGCTTAATAGCTTTAATCTGACTACGACCGAAGTTCAGGCCGCCATCGCTGCCCAAAATACCGACGTTTCCGCAGGCCAGCTTGGCGGTACGCCCGCCGTGCCCGGTCAGCAGCTCACGGCTACCATCTCCGCTCAATCTCGCCTGAAGTCGGTGGCCGATTTCGAGAAGATTCTGGTAAAGGTGAATACCGATGGCTCGCAAGTCCGCCTGAAGGATGTCGCCCGTGTCGAACTCGGTGTTCAAAATTACGACACCACTTCACGCTACAACGGCAAGCCGGCAACGGCGTTTGCTGTAAGTCTGGCGACGGGTGCAAACGCTCTGGAAACCGCCAATCTCATCCGCGCTAAAATGGAGGAACTCAAACCGCTCGTACCTAAAGGGGTCGAGGTCGTCTATCCCTACGACACCACCCCATTCGTAAAGGTCTCGATCGAAAGCGTGGTACACACTCTGCTGGAAGCGATCGTCCTGGTGTTTGTCGTGATGTTCCTGTTCCTGCAAAACTTCCGCGCCACCCTTATTCCCACTATTGCGGTGCCCGTGGTGTTGTTAGGTACGTTCGCGGTGTTGCTGCTCTTCGGCTACTCCATCAACACACTCAGTATGTTCGCCATGGTGCTCGCCATCGGCCTACTTGTGGATGACGCGATCGTGGTGGTCGAAAACGTCGAACGTATCATGTCCGAAGAGGGGCTTTCCCCGAAGGAAGCGACCAAAAAGTCGATGACCCAGATCACACCCGCACTCGTCGGTATCGCTCTTGTGCTGTCTGCCGTGTTCGTTCCCATGGCCTTCTTCAGCGGCTCTACCGGTGCCATCTATCGTCAGTTCTCCGTCACGATCGTATCGGCTATGGCCCTGTCGGTTCTGGTGGCTCTGGTTCTTACACCCGCCCTCTGCGCCACGTTGCTCAAACCGCTTAAAAAAGGCGAGCACAGCCACGGCGATGGAAAAGGCATCGCAGGTCGTTTCTTCCACTGGTTTAACACGATGTTCGACCGCAACCGCGATCGTTATGTCAATGGCGCCCGCACAATGACAGGCTTCGCCGGTCGCTCGCTGCTCGCGTTTGCGCTTATCGTTGGTTTGCTTGGCGTCGTCTTTACCCGCATTCCAACCTCGTTCTTGCCAGATGAAGACCAAGGCATCCTGTTTGCCATGATCTCCACACCCGCAGGCTCTACCAAAGAGCGCACGCAACAAAGCGCCATCGCTCTGGAGAGCTACATTCTCAACCATGAGAAAGATACGGTCGCCAGCGTCTATACCATCACCGGTTTCAGCTTTGCAGGCCAAGGCCAGAACATGGGTATGGCCTTTATCCTACTGAAGGACTGGAGCGAACGTACCAAGCAAGGACAAGACATGGCCTCAACAGCAGGCCGTATCATGGGGGCTATGTCATCGGTTAAGGATGCCATGATCTTCGCCTTCTACCCACCGGCAGTGATCGAGCTCGGTAACGCATCAGGCTTCGATGTCCAACTTCTCGACCGTAACGGCCAAGGCCACGATGCTCTTATGGCGGCCCGTAACCAATTGCTCGGTATGGCCGGACAAGACCAAACTCTCAGCGGTGTCCGTCCCAATGGTATGGAAGACGTCCCTCAGTTCAAGATCGATGTCGATAACGAAAAAGCCAGCGCACTCGGTGTCTCGATTGCCGATATCAACAGTACCTTGCAAACTGCATGGGGTTCGTCCTACGTGAACGACTTCATCCATGAAGGCCGCATCAAAAAGGTCTTCATGCAGGGCGACTCCGCCTTCCGCATGAACCCGGATGACGTCAACGTCTGGCACGTGCGTAACGCCGCCGGAGACATGGTACCGTTCTCGGCGTTTTCCACCGGTAACTGGACCTATGGCTCTCCCAAGCTGGAACGTTTCAACGGCATTTCATCCGTTAATATCCAAGGTGCACCCGCACCCGGTGTAAGCTCGGGCGATGCCATGAACACCCTCAGCCAAATGGCTACAAAGCTGCCGGAAGGCTTTGATCTGGAGTGGGTCGGTCTGTCGTACGAAGAACGTGCGGCCGGTTCCCAAACCGTCATGCTGTACGCGTTCTCGCTGCTTATCGTATTCCTGTGCTTGGCTGCGCTGTACGAAAGCTGGACCGTGCCCTTCGCAGTCATGCTGGTTGTGCCGCTGGGTATCGTAGGGGCCGTGCTCGCTACCTATCTCAGCGGCCACGCGAACGACGTTTACTTCCAGGTGGGCTTGCTTACCACGGTCGGTCTTACGGCAAAGAACGCCATTCTCATCGTGGAATTTGCGAAGTCGATGTACGAAAAAGGCATGGACCTTAAAGAGGCCACCATGCTCGCCGCCGAACAACGTCTGCGTCCGATCGTGATGACCTCCATGGCGTTCATTCTCGGTGTAACCCCGCTGGCTATCTCCAGTGGTGCCGGTTCGGCTAGCCAGAATGCCATCGGTATCGGGGTGATCGGCGGTATGCTCTCGGGCGTTACGCTGGCCATTTTCTTCGTGCCGCTGTTCTTCATCTTGGTGGAAACCTATTTGGTGAAGCACAAGCCAGAGACCAAAGCCGAATCCGCCAACGCACCTAAATCCAAAAACAAGGATGCCTAATCATGAGTGCTAAGTTCCTTACCGTCCTGCTCGCAGCAACAGCGCTCACGGCCTGCACCATGGCCCCGCGCTACGAGCGTCCGGCCTCGCCGGTCGCCGCCAACTGGCCGGCCTCGGTCGGTCTGGTGTCCGAGGCCGAAGCCAAGGATAAAAAGCCGCAAGCGGCCGATATCAGCTGGCGTAGCATGTTCGGCTCACCAACCCTGCAAAAGCTGATCGAAGAGTCGCTGGCCAACAACCGCGACCTCCGCGTGGCCACACTTAATATCGAAGCTGCCCGTGCGCAATACCGCATTCAACGTGCCGATCTGTTGCCGGGCGTCAATGCCACCGGCTCGGGCACCCGCCAGCGCGTACCCGAAAATGCCAACACGCTCGGCACCGGCTCACAGATCACCTCAAACTACAGCGCAGGCCTCGGCATTACCTCGTATGAGATCGACCTCTTCGGTCGCGTGCGTAGCCTTAGCCGTCGTGCCTTTAACCAGTATATGGCCACGGAAGAAGCGCGTACCGCCGCACAGATCAGCCTTGTTGCCGAAGTCACCAACGCCTATCTCACCTACCTGGCCGATAAGGAACTTCTCCAACTCAC
>QFOU01000007.1 GCA_003241595.1 Pseudomonas fluorescens | reverse complement strand
CGAGAAACTCGCCTCCCAATCGCCCCAACAAAGCTTGGAGCAAATGCAAACCATGAAGCCGGTGATGCAAGCCTTTGGCAATGCCGCCAATGCCTTGGCCGCCAACCCGCATGCCCTCGTGCAGCAAACCCTGCAATGGCACCAGGCCCATCTCGCCCTCGGCGCAAATTTCATTGAGCAGATGCTCGGTCGCAGCACCTCCCCCGTCGCCATTCCCCAGCGCGATGACAAACGCTTTTCGCACGAAAGCTGGAACAGCGCCTTCTTCGACCTGATGAAGCAATCCTACCTGCTTACCTCGCAATACCTCACCAACGCCGTGGCCAGCACTAACGGCATTACCGAAGAAGACCGCACCCGCGTCGACTTCTACACCCGCCAGTTCATCGACGCCCTGAGCCCCAGTAACTTCCTGTTCACTAACCCGGAAGCCATCTCGACCGCTCTCTCCTCCAATGGTGAAAGCTTGGTCCAAGGTTTCCAGAACTTCCTGGGCGATGTCACCCGCGGCAGCATCTCCACCACCGACATGCAGAAATTTGCAGTGGGCGAAAACATCGCCATTACCCCCGGTAACGTGGTGTTCCGCAACAACCTGATTGAACTGATCCAGTACACCCCCACCACCAAGCAGGTGAACGCCAAACCGCTCGTCATCTGCCCACCCTGGATCAACCGCTTCTATATTCTGGACCTCCAGCCGCAGAATAGCTTCGTCAAATACATGGTCGACCAAGGCTTCACTGTCTTCATGGTCAGCTGGAAGAACCCGACCGCCGAATACCGCGATGTCGGTTTCGAGAATTACATCACCGATGGCCTGTACGAAGCCATCGACGCCGCCTGTGCCATCACCGGCGAATCCTCGGTCAACGCCATCGGCTACTGCATCGGCGGTACCATGTTGTCCGCCGCCCTCTCGGTCATGCAGCAGAACAACGACAAGCGCATCAACTCCGCCACGTTCTTCACCACATTGACCGAATTCTCCAAAGCCGGCGAACTCTGCCTCTTCACCGACGAAGCCCAGCTCGATGCGCTCGACAAGCGCATGGACCGCGATGGCGTCCTCGACGGCAAAGCCATGGCCACCACCTTCAGCATGATGCGCGCCAACGACATGATCTGGTCGTTCGTGGTCAACAACTACCTGCTTGGCAAACAACCCTTCCCGTTCGACATTCTGTACTGGAACAACGATTCCACCCGCATGCCCTATGCCATGCACAGCTGGTATCTGCGCAACCTCTACCTCCACAACAAAATGGCCAAGCCCAACGCGTTGAAGGTACTGGGCAAAGGTATCGACCTCACTAAACTCGACCTCCCCATGTACATGGTCGGTGCCATCAATGACCACATCACCCCCTGGGCCAGCACCTACGCGCCTTTCGCGGGCATGGCCTCCAAGTCCAAGCGCTTCGTGCTGTCCAAAGCCGGTCACGTTGCAGGCGTGGTGAACCCTCCCACACCGGAAGGCAAACCCGTCAAGCGCAGCTACTGGGTCGGTGAAGCCGGAAACCCCTACGCCGAAGCCTGGCTGCGTACTGCCCAAGAGCACCAGGACAGCTGGTGGCCCGACTACGCCACCTGGCTCACCAAGCTCTCTGGCAGCAAGGTCGCCGCGCCCACCAAGGCCGGTAACACCAAGTACAAGGCCATCGCCAGCGCCCCCGGCACCTACGTCCGCGAGCAATAGGCAAAATGCACACAAAAGGCTCCTACGGGAGCCTTTTTCAGGTGTCAGCCCACCTCCCTTTCCTTCCTATAAAAGAAAGAGTAAAGTATACCCAATGGCATCCATTACCGCCCCAACCGCCCTTATCAGCAGCCTGTCGCAGCTGAAGCAGGGCTTTGCCACCGCCGATACCGACAAATCCGGCGCCCTCTCCTTTACCGAGTTCCAAAAAGCCGCCGAAACCAACACCGGTCTCACCGGCACCGCCAATCAAGGCGCCGCCGCTGTTTTTAAAAAGCTGGATACCTCCGGCGACGGCCAACTCTCCGCCAACGAACTCACCCAAGGCATCAACCTCAATACCCAGGTCCAGGCCGTTCTACTGCAAGGTCAGGAACTGATGAGCGGTAGCGCCTTCATGCAACTCCTCGGCGGTACCGGCACCAATGCCACCAGCTCGCTGTTCGGCAGCACGAATGATTTCTCCAGTCTCACCAGCAATCTGATGGGTGCGGGCAGCTCCAGTAGCCTCAGCAGCCTTCTGGGCGCAGGCGCCAGCGATACCACCAACGCCTACGCAGGCCTCTTCGGCGGCAATATCAACACCACACTCATCCAGCAGGTTCTGGCCAAATACCAGCCTGTTGCTGAAGAGCCTGCCACCACCACCCAAAGCGCTTAACCCGCGCTCTTAACGGGGCGCCTGCCCTTGATTTTCCACTACCCGATACCCATTATGGAACGACAAGGAGACCTCGCGTAATGCGCTCATTCCGTTCCCCTGCCCTGCTGGCAGCCACTGCCCTTATGGTCACGCTTGCCGCCCAGCCTCTTGTCTATGCAGGCATCTCCACCGCCGACTCGTCGTCGATGAATATAGATCTCACCAGCCTAGATGCCGCCACGTTGCAGGAGAACTATCTCGACCTCCGCCAGCAACTGGCCGCCAATAAGGCGGAAGCGATCCAAATGCAAACGCTTCTCAATGCCGGCAGTACCTCGGTCACCCAGTCACAACTCGCCGAATTGAAGTCAACCATTACCCAACAGCAAACCAAGGCAAGCGCCTACGAAACCCTTCTGGCGCGGATGACCAACACTACCGCCGAGCTGTATAAACTCAAGGAGGACTATATCGCCGCCCGCCAGCAACTGGCCCTCGATCAGGCACGCCTCAAAGAGCTGAAAGCCTCGCTCCCCGCAGGCAGTACCGACGCACGCATCACCACGCTGCAAAACGCTATCACCGCCAATAAAACTGCACTTGCGAATCTGGAACAACAGATCGCCAATGCCACGCCCACAACAACCCAAACCGAAGACCCCTCCTACTCCGGTGGCGGCATCTCAACAGGAGACTATGGCTCATCCGGTGGCTCCGGCAGCGCGGGCGGTGGTTTCGGAGAAGCCCTTCAATCCGCCATCACCGCAGGCCTCATGCAAAACATGATGGGCGGGGGCGGCATACAGGGCCTTCTGGGTGGTCAGGCTACCATGCCGGGCATGGGCAATACCGACACCCCAGACCTCTCCACCTTCGCCGCAAAACCAACACCGGCCAAACCCAAGACCGAAGCGGAAAAGAAGAAGGAAGAGGAAAAAGAGAAAAAGGCCAAAAAGTGTCAGCCCTCCGCCACCACCGACACGGCTCCCGGTAAAGCCGCCGACGATGCCATAGGTGGTGCCGAAGCCTCCAAAACCGCTGCCGACAAAGCCAAAGCCGCCCAAGACGACTGTACCGAGATCGACGTCGGCGCCAAAGAACCAGAAAGCAAGGAAACGGGCAAAGACGACAGCAACTTCGAAGGCAAGGAAGGCAACAAATACGGCCTCGATACCAAGGAAAAAATCGATCAATTTATTAAAGACCGTAATGGCCGGCCCATTGGTAAAAACGGTGAATGCGCGTCATTCCCCCGCACAGATATTCCTCACAGTACGGCCACATGGCGCGAAGGAACGCAAGTCACTCAAGACAATCAACCTGCAGTCGGTACATGGGTGGCTACATTCAACAACGACGACAAATACGGTACCAACACAGAAATTTACGGTAAATCTCGCTTCAGTCACACCGGGATGTTCTACGGCTACGATACCGATGGCTCTCTCCTCCTCGCCGACCAGTTTAACGGTGGTGCACTCAAGGTCCGCAAGTATAGCTGCAATGGAGGACTACAAAGCTGTAATAGCTTCCACACGATCAAAACGCCGGGTAACAGCTTCAATATGTTCCGCAGCCCTCTCTTGCAAACGCTTGAATTTGCCTACAACCTGACAAAAAATTACAGCCCTCTATCAAAATCATAATGGATACACTATAATGAGTCGCAACTTCTCACAGGAGACACCCATGAAACTTGTTATCGCATGTGCAGGGCTTTTGGCTCTTACTTTCACAGCTTGTGCGTCATACGCCGCTCCGGTCGATGTCTGCAAAGGCCCCATTGAATATGTAGAAATCGCGACATATGACGGAAAATACCCGACCGACCCTATCACGCCCGATGCCGGTACCGACGGTTATGCGATCTGGAGTCCGGCTCTGAACCTCAAGCAAAGCAATTCCAACGTATTATGCTACGCCAATGGCAGTGCTGAACCTACAGTCGAAAATCTTCCGGTTAACGTCAGCTCTTGCAAAATGGTACCCAGCAACATAGCAGGCAAGAAAACCATGCTGTGTGAATAAAGCCATTGCTATGCCTATAAAAAGCCGCTCCTAAGGGCGGCTTTTTCATATCCCTAAACAGGGGGACTATCCAAACGGCAAATAATAATGTATACGCAAGTATTCTTTCAAAGGAGTCACCCATGCGTAACGTTATCTATACAGCTCTCGTGGCCGTATCCCTGATTGCATCCGCCTGCGTTCACGCGCAAGCTGCCCCCTCTAATCTTTGCCCCTCCGGAACAAAAGGTGTCGAGATCATCGAAAAAGGTAGCGACCCACGATTTCCTGTCTCATTTCCACCGGATGTCGGGGCCTACGGAGAAACGCCTTACCAGCAGTGGGATCTGAGCGGCGCAACTGACAAACTTTTCCAAGTCGGCTGTAATCCAGACATTGAAGGCTTTAGCCGTGTCACATTTCATGACATCCCTCAGGGTGCAAAAACCTGCACGTTCACCAATGCCTCTGGCAAAATGAACTGCCAGAAATAACCCGCCCATCTCGAGAAAGCCGCCATTCAGGCGGCTTTTTCATTTGACATATCAAATTATTAAGCCCATCACGCCACCGGTAATGTCCGTTTTTCCATACCGGAGGAGTCATAAGCATGTCGATGCCCCGCACCGCCCTCTCGTCCAACATCCTGCCTCCCGTCAAGGGAGAGGAAAAACTTGCCGTCATCCTCTTTTCTGAAGACGCCGAAGATCTGCCGGTCCTCATGGAACGCAGCGACTTCACCGACCTCGGCAGCACCGAAAGCTGGAAGCTCCCGCAAACCGACTTTGAAGGCAGCCTCTGGCCGGCCGCCGAAGCCCGCGGACTGCTGCTGAAACGCTACAATATCAATCGTGAGGACACCGAACTGGTCAATGTCTCGCGTGTACCATTCCGCGATGATCTGCCACCAACCCACGCCACCCGCAAAGGCTTCACCTATACCGACACCTACATCGTCGTTCTGAAGCTGCTCGTACCAACGGAGCGCATCCAACGCCCCGGTCTCACACAGTGGGTACCCCGCAGCCAAGTGCTCAGTCTCTGTAAGGAAGGTAAACAGGACACCTATATGGCAGGACTCAATGCTATCCCCGGCCAACCACTGCTGCTCAAGCCGTCGAAATAATCTTACGAACAATGAATAAGCCGCCCACATCGGGCGGCTTGTTTAATGAAGAAACAATTTACTCTTCGTCGCTGTCATCCTCGGCGCTGGCCGCTTCACCAATCACAAGGCTCTTGGCACCGCAGGCGGCACAGGCATCGATCAGGTCCTGCCAGGCTTCCAGTGGCGCCGTGCCCATGTCGGCCATGATACGCACTTCACCGTCCACACGTTCAGGGTCACCCAGATAGTGGACAACTTCCTGCACGGGGCCTTCCAACTCTTCCGGCTCGGCAAACCAGCGCCAGAACCACTGCTGCAGCGGTTCAAAGGCCTGATCATCCGCAACACCGCTCATACGCACCGGCATCATGTCCCAGCCAAACGGAAGAACCTTTACGCTCATTCCGTTGTCCCAAGTGATGTCGATAGAGTCATCAAAGCGGAAAACACCCTCAGCCGCCACCTGAACCGGCTCAACGGCTTCGCCACGCTTGGTCAACAGGTCAACGCGCGCCGGCAACTTCAAGATACCTTCCAAAGAGACTTCGCCCTTATCGTCGCGGAAGGCCGGTTCAAACATAACCTCGGCACCGTCTTCTTCAAGGTCATCCGCCATGGCGGTCATGTGGTCAATATAGTCCTGACGGATCATTTCCAGCAGGTCGCCCAACGTCATGGTCATGGCTCTCAATCCTTTTGTTACTCCGCATGATTAACACCAAACGCAGCGGATTGTTACCAAAATTCCTAAACTCTTGTGCAGCCGCCGCCTAATCCGCCACCATCCGCTCATGTCTTGCCCATTTCAAAACATGTATGCTAAATACACAACAAGTTCAGCTTCACCCTATACGATTTCACTCTTTCACAGGAGATATCCATGCTGCATTCCCAGCTCGGCATGCCACCCGGCATTCGCGCGATTATCTACGATATAGACAACTGCCTCGCCCCCCTTTCCAACGATGACATCACCATCGCGTGGGATCCCTACCTCGCCACCGAGTTCGGTCTCACACTTGAAGAGGCTATAGCCAAACGCAAAAGCCATTTCGAGGCCGTCGGCTGTACTCTCACCGGCTATGCCCAAGAGTATGGACGCGACAAAACATGGATCAATCAGGTCTATGCCGATACCGGCCATGCCAGCGGCAAACGCTTTGTCGAACGCTATGCCGTACCACCCCGCAAGTCGGAACTCTTCGATCTGATCGCCACGAAAAACGTGCAGCAAGCCTTTATCACCCAAGGCCACCCGCACCACTACGATCAGATCGTCAACCACCTCGGCGTCGGTAAGCATGTGCCCCAACACCTGCGCATAGACCGTACCCACACGGTCTATGAAAAATTGGAAGACGACGTCTGGCACATCATGCTGCAACACCTCGGTCTCCGCCCCCACGAAGTGATCGTGTTCGAAGACACCCCCCGCAATCTGAATAGACCGGGCGCTTTGGGCATCCACACCCTCAAGGTCGGAGACCGCGCAGAAGGCACCTCAGCTGGCAATATCCACTATCGCTTCGAAACCGCTCTCGATGGCCTCGAAGCCCTCTACCCTCACCTTTAAAATCGAAAGGCCCTGCTGCTAAAACAGCGGGGCCTTTTTTCATATCCCACAACCATTAAAATGTACTCAAACCCCTCCAAAATGATTCGGGGGCCCTTTCGATCTGCGCCTTACAACGAAGGCGAAGTGCTAACAATTTTACGCAAAAGATAGTTATTCGCCGTGTGCCCCGGTGCCGTTACGGCAAACGCACCACTCACACACCGCCCCTGCATGAACACATCTCCGATCAGATCCAGCACCTTGTGTCGCACCGGCTCATCAGGGAAACGCAAACCACCGGGGTTCAGCACACCACCTTCGTCACCAAACACGACGGCATTCTCAAGGCTGCCTCCCTTCGCTAAACCGGCGGCCTGAGCCGCAGCAATATCCCGCTGCATCACGAAGGTACGCGCCGGAGCGATCTCACGACGATAAACCTCTTCATCAACCACACCACGCCAGACCTGCCGCCCGATCGCCGGATGCGGAAAATCAATATTGCATTCCACCCGCAACCCGGTGCGCGGATCCGGATTGGCCAACAGCACACGCCCTTCACTGTCTTCCACCACCGGCTTGGCCACTTTCAGCCATGTACGCGGAGCATCCAACTCCACGCGACCCGCTTCATCGATCAAATTTACCCACGGTAAGGCACTACCATCCAGAATGGGAACTTCCGGCCCGTTCACTTCAATGATCACGCTGTCCACATGTAAACCATGCAAGGCACTCATCAGGTGCTCAACGGTACTGAGAGTAATGCCATTCCCATTTTCAAGCAAAGTGCACAACGGGCTGGCTTTCACCAAGTCGGCACCCATCGGGAAGTCACCCCCGGTCATGTTGCCACGCTTTAAAACTACACCCGTACCAACCAGATTGGGCCGTAAAATCACTTCCGCTCCCACACCACTGTGCAGGCCCACACCCGTGATATGTACCTCTTTCGCCAGCGTCACACGCTTGTTCAGATCAAACTCCATCACACCCTCGCATCATTTTCCGTCACAGACATAAACGAAGCCCCATTAAGGGGCCTACGTCAAGTCCGCTGGTTTGTTCCCGAAGGCCCTGCCTCAGAACCTCCAGCGGTGTCAGCCCCCAGCAGCAGGGCCTTCACCTTGTCCTTTCAGTTGCTCTGACGACGCAGGAAGGCGGGGATCTCAAGGTTAGCGTACTCATCATGCTCTTCTTCACGGGCATGCTTGGCGGCAACGGCTTGGCTAAAGTCACTCACATTGGCCTTCACTTCAACCTTGGCTTCGGTCGGAGCAGTTTCCGGCTTCTTCAAAACACTCAGGTCAACCAGGTTCGGCTTCTGACGCTTCACGGTCTCGCCCAAACCGGTGGCAACAACACTTACACGGATGCGGCCGGTGGTACCTTGGTCATAAGCCGTACCGAAGATGATATTGGCATCAGGGTCAACTTCTTCACGGATACGGTTGGCAGCTTCGTCAACTTCGTACAGGGTCAGGTCGTCACCACCGGTGATGTTGATGAGAACACCCTTGGCACCGTGCATGGAAACACCATCCAGCAGCGGAGAGGAGATGGCCATTTCAGCCGCCAGAATCGCACGACGCTCACCTTCGGCCTGACCGCTCCCCATCATGGCCTGACCCATTTCAGACATCACGGTCTTCACGTCATTGAAGTCGAGGTTGATGATACCGGGCACCAGCATCAGGTCGGTCACACCGCGCACACCGTTGTAAAGTACGTCATCGGCCAGCTTGAAGGCATCCTGCAAGGTGGTGCGCTCGGTCGCAATGCGGAAGAGGTTTTGGTTCGGAATCACGATCACGGTATCAGCCACGTTCTGGAGTTCCAGAATACCGGCCTCGGCCTGCTTCATACGGCGCACACCTTCAAAGGCAAACGGCTTGGTCACCACCGCAACGGTGAGGATACCCATCTCACGGGCGGCACGGGCCACAACCGGAACAGCACCAGTACCGGTACCACCACCCATACCCGCAGTGATGAACACCATGTGGCTACCCCGAATGGCTTCACAGATCTCGTCATAGCTTTCTTCAGCAGCGGCCGCACCCACGTCCGGATTGGCACCGGCACCCAAACCTTCGGTCAGGGTACGGCCCAGTTGGATCTTCACTTCAGCCGAATGGCTTTCCAAAACCTGAAGGTCGGTGTTGGCAATGGCAAATGTGGCGCCAGAGAGGTTGGCACGGATCATGTTGGAAACCGCGTTACCGCCGCCTCCACCAACACCGATGACCATAATGCGCGGCTGGTGGACCGATTCTTTTACCATGGCAATGTTCAGCGACATGCGGATTTCCCTCTCTTTTTAGCGTGCCGTGGGTGCTCGGCTCTATTATGGCCACTCTACGCAACACGTACGCGCGGGCCAACCCCTATGCCTCCAAAAACCGCATGGATACCGCGTTCTTCAAACCCCCTGAGCCCTTAACGACACACTCTCGCGCAGCACCTTCACATCCCTCGTTAAATGGCTGAAAAACATCCCACCGCATCCGCTTGCCAACACATGCCAAGCCTCCTATAAAAACCTCCAGCATTCACACGCACCGCGAGGTCAACATGCGCACCATCCTTCTCTCTTACTTCTTCCCCGATCTCCGCAAGTTCGAACACACCCCCAACTTTCTCCAAATGAGACACCACGCAACTATGAGCATCCACATGCTCATAAGCTCTACACTCACGACCCTCATCTTCCTCGTCCTCGCCACCGCAGGCCTGATTCTCGGCATGGTTCGCAATCTGCCACCCACATTTTATGCGGCCGCAGCATTAGCGATTCTCGGCGCACTGACAGCACTTACCACACTGTATATTCTGCACAGGCTATACCGGAGCCGGGCGGAAGGATTGACGACGTAACGCCACCCCCTAAACGTCCTCAGCCGAATGAAACATGAAAAAGCCGCCTCACCGGCGGCTTTTTCATTAGCTTGCAAAACGCAGCAACTTGGCCATCTGCCCCGCCCACTGAGCAATCTTGCTATCAGCCACCCGCACACGGCTCTGCTGGGCGGCCTGACGCGCACCATACAGCAGCAACCCAACCGGAGTGGCAAAGCCCGGAGTTCCACTCAGATCAGTCAAACCCTGAGCCCCTACCGGACGCGCCAAACGCACGCTCTTGTCTAGCACAACCTCAGCCAAATTCCGCAAACCATTCAACTGGCTCGCGCCACCGGTCAGCACGACCCGACGCCCAATGGCAGCCTCAAAACCGCTCTGCTCGATCTTGTCGCGCACCAGCTCCAGAATTTCCTCGCAACGCGGCTGGATGATGCCCGCCAACGCACTCTTGGTCATGTGGGCGGCATCGGCCTTGGCACCGGTGGTATCATCCCCCACGCTCGGCACTTCAATCTCGTCATCACTGGTAATGCTGCTGGCCATGGCGTGTCCGTGCAATACTTTAATACGCTCGGCCGCGGCCAAAGGAGTGGAAAGCCCACGCGCAATGTCCGCCGTAATGTGCTGGCCACCCAACGGGATGACAGCGGTGTAAACCAAGGCACCTTCGGCATAAATGGCCAAGTCGGTAGTACCACCACCAATATCCACCATGGCCACACCCAGCTCGCGCTCGTCCGGCACAACGGTGGCCAAAGCACTGGCGTAAGGCTGAACGACAATATCCAGAACTTCAAGATTGGCACGCTCTACGCAACGCACGATGTTACGGATCGCGCTGGTCGCCGCAGTAATGATATGAACATCGGCTTCCAAACGGCTGCCGGTCATGCCACGTGGGTCCCGGATGTCGCTCTGGTTATCCAGCACGTACTTGGTGGCTTGAGCATGAATGATCTGACGGTCACCGTCGATCTGACGGGCACGCGCGACATCAATCACCTTAAAGATATCGGCATCAGTAATGTCCTGCTTGTTCAGCACCACCAGACCATCGGTCATGTGGCTGCGCAGGTGCACACCACCCAGGCTTACCAGCACACCCTGAATTTCCACACCGGCCATATCTTCGGCCGCATGCACGGCCTCACGGATTGCCGTTTCGGTGCGGTCCATATCCACGATCATCCCGCGCTTCAGGCCGGTGGAGATATGCTGACCATAACCCAGCACATGCGGGTTATAGAATTCATCCAGCTCGGCAATAAAGCACGCAACTTTGCTGCTACCGATGTCCAGCCCTGCTACAATTCGGTTGCGTGTCTTAACCATGGTATTTTCGTTGCTCCTGTATTCTCAAATCGCGTGTTAATCGTATTTAAATCTTTGTGTCTAGCCTAGGTGCTAACCTTTTGCCGGCGGGGCGTTGGTCACGGGTGTCGCACCAACCGATTCCGGCAAGCGCAGCACCACGCGGTCAGGCAAACGCAGGTCTACTTCACCGGCATTCAAGGTTAAAACATGACGGGCTTCTTCCAGCTTGGCCAGCAATGGCAAGGCCTGTTCAGCCCCAAATTCGCGAGTATCTTCCGGCAGCTGTACCACCACACCGCTCACAAAACGCAGATCCCAACGGCGCTCGCCCACCCACTGCGCTTCACGCAGTTGGCCGAGCAGTTGGGGCCAGTTGGAAAGATGCACAAACAGGTCACCCGCAGCTGCCGCA
Source organism: Pseudomonas fluorescens (assembly GCA_003241595.1). GTDB lineage: Bacteria > Pseudomonadota > Alphaproteobacteria > UBA2136 > UBA6156 > UBA6156. Next base: position 23,922 of record QFOU01000007.1, on the reverse strand, counting down.
GCACCCTCACCCTGCAACAATGGCAATCCGGAAAACGCATTCTCGGCATCGGCCACAATACGTTTGCCATCTTTGTTGATGACCCAGATCTTACCTTCGGCCACCAAACGCGCCAGCGGCACATGCTCGTAAATGGTCACATTCACACGGTCAGGCAACATGCGGTCCACACTGGCCAGACGCACCCATGGCAATTGCTCGATACGGGCACGGGCACTTCCGGCGTCAAACCCTACCAGACTATCACCCTTCTTCAGTCCCAGCGCCGTCTGCAGGTCATCCTTGCCGGTGTACACGGCACCACTCACTACAATACGTTCCACCACGGCACCCGTGGCTTCCGCCACATAAGAGGTCACGAATTCACCGGTACTCACGCGGTTCTGCCACAATACAACAGCCCCGATCACAACAACAACGGCCGCAGCTCCCTGCCCCACACGCACCCATGGCAATGCCGCCACGCGACCTTCGGCCTTAACCAGCCAACCACGGAAACCTTTGGGAGCATCAGGTTGTTTGGGCGCACGTGTGCCCTCGATCAAACTATTCCCGAACAGGCTGCCTTCCAATTCAACCGGAGACACGTCAACGGGCTTACGGGGTGCCATGGCGCGGTGTCCTCCTAAAACTGTTAGCGGGTGCGGGGTTAAGTCTGATTTCAATCAGTTTGCATACTGTAACAGAACCCCCTGTGGGCAACCACCCCTTTCTGCATGCACATATCAGCCACTTACTCCCTTTTCGATATTCTACATAGGGGGGTGTGGCACCTACACCCCACCGCACCGCCCAAACGGTTCCCCACCAAAGAACGTCATTCCCCGGTCATCACACACCAGATAAGGAACACTGAATTCCATATATGCAATTAAAACCGCAAAATCTCCACCGCCTCAATCAACGGCTCCTCATACGGGTGCACCGCCCGTACCGCTGCCACCACATCCTTCAAAATCCCTGCCCCAATACCGCTGACATGAATCTGCTCTTCCTCCACCTCTTCCAATAATCCCACTTCACCAATATGCGGGTTCGCCCCCTCCATCGGCCGGAACCGCCCAACTCCGCGCACACTGAACGAACAATGACGATAATCCCCCAACACACCGCCACCGGCTTCCCCAATCGCCTGTCGCACAGCGTCTGCATGACTCAACGGCACATGCACAATCAGTTTATACATAAACTCACTCATCTAAGCCGTCTCCCTTTTACGCAATCTCACACCAAACAGGCTATCCCCATACGGCGTCACACTCAAATCGGGCTTGAACACTTCAATCTCGCCACCCCAGGCCGTCCATACGTCCACCAGTTCTTCCGGCCGATACATCACCATCACCCGCGGCAAATCCTCGCCCAGATTCCGCGCCACACTCTGCCCTTCCCCCTGTTTGGAAATCACGATAGCCGACCCCCCCTCCCGCAAACCATTCCACATCCGCTTCATAACATCGCGTAATTCAGGTCGCGGTATATGCACCAACAGAGCACAGCACCAAATCAGATCAAATCCCCCACCGAACGGTAAAACATCTCCCTGCCGCACATTACATTCCACAAAATACGGGCCCACATCCCGCTGAGCCATCGCCAACAATGCCGGACTCACATCACAGCCATACGCCTCAGCCCCGCGCCGCCGCAACTCGGCTACATCCCGCCCAAACCCGCACCCGATATCCAAAACCCGCTTACCATCCAACACCACACCCTCCAGCATGCTGTAAGAGGTCACATCCCGCGACCCACCCTGATGACGTAATTCCTTCGCGACAAAACCCTCAGCCCCTTCAACCCGCCGATAGGTCGCAATCGTCTGTTCAAAAATATCGTCGCTCATGCGTCAAACCTACTCTAACCCCCTCAAAACACAAACCAGAAACCTCGATAAAATTCAGGGGCCGATATGGCCCCTGCAATCCTAGTGGTGGTGATGCCCCAGATTCTTGGCATAGTCCGTGATCGTTCCGGCCCCCATGCACATCACCACATCACCCCGCTGCACGTGCAAGTGATGCAGTACTTTGTGAAGCTGATGCTCATCCTGCACCACATGAATTTCCTCGGGCAACCCCAGCTCTTCCATCTTATGACCCAGCACTTCGTGGTTCACACCGTCAATCGGCTCTTCACCCGCACTATAGACCGGCATGAGAATCGCGGCATCGGCCACCTTGGCACAACTGGCAAACTCATCCATCAGGTCACGTAAACGGGTGTAACGATGGGGCTGGATGACCACTACCACCTTGCCCGCATACGCCTGCTTGGCGGCATCCAGAGTCGCAGCAATCTCGGTCGGATGATGACCGTAGTCATCAATCACATCCGCACCATGCCATTCACCCACCTTGGTGAAGCGACGCCCCACACCTTGGAAGTGGCTCAAACCGTCGGCCGCCGCCACCATGTCAGCATGGGCAACACTGGCCACCGCAAGCGCGGCCAAGCTATTCAGTACATAGTGGGCACCAGGAAGCGACACCACCACATCTTCCAGCATGCCGCCACGGATGCTCGCATCGAACGCCATACCCATACCGCCGCCGGGCAACTTGCCTTCGGCACGGGTCGGGCTGTAACTCTCGGTGTGGGCATCGCTACCTTCTTCCATGCCGTAGCTGAATACATCCACATCGGTACGCGCCGCCACAATCGCCGCATTCGGGTCATCGGTGCAGATCACCGCCACTTCGGCACTGTTGGCAAAATCCACAAACGCCTGCACCAGCTTATCTTCGCTGCCATAGGTATCCATGTGCTCGGGTTCAATATTGGTAATCACCGCTACGGTCGGCTTCAATTTGAGGAAGCTCGCATCACTTTCATCGGCTTCCACCACCAGCCAGTCACCCATCTTCGGCGGCAATACGGCGTTGGTACCCAGCGCGTTCAACACACCACCATTGATCACACCCACATCCAAACCACCGGCCTTCAAACAGGTGTAAACCAGCGCCGTGGTGCTGGTCTTGCCATGGGTACCACTCACCGCCACGGTCTGGTAATTGGCCATGATCTCCGCCAAAACATCCGCACGGTGCACGATCTGCAAACCCTCGGCCTTGGCCTTCACTAATTCGGGGTTGCTGGCCGGAATCGCCGTGCTCACAGCCACAATCGCCTTCGCGGGCACATGCGCCGCATCATGGCCACGGAAGACCGTCACACCGGCCTTCTCCAACCGACCAAAATCGCCCTTGCTGCCGCCGTCGCTCCCACTCACTGTCGCACCACTGGTGGCCAGCACTTCTGCCAAACCGCTCATGCCAATACCGCCTACGCCAATAAAGTGAATGACCAAGCCCTTCACATGCGTTCCAAAAATCTTCATCTCGCTCTCCCTCAAATTCCTTAGATAGCGTCTATTTACTCCCCACTCTTACGACGTTTTCACGCTTTCGCCAATCACCTGCGCCACCATTTCCGTGGCATCCATGCGGGAAAGGCCTCCCGCCGCCTTAGCCATGGCCGCCAAACGTGCCGGATCATTCCGCAAACTGCGCACATGCACCAGCAGGTTGGCGGGGCTGAAATACGGCTGCTCCACCACCACGGCCGCCCCCGCCTTCTCGGCCACACCGGCATTCAACTTTTGGTGGCCATCGGCCAATTCCAGCGGAACATAAATGGCGGGCACACCCAAAGCGGCACATTCCAGCACGGTTCCCACCCCACTGCGACCAATCACGAGGTCAGACTCTGTATAAAGCTCCGGCAGATTGGTAAAGAACGGCGCCACAACAACCTCGGCCAATCCCAGCTTGACATAATACTCTTTTACACGGGCCACATCATCGGGCCGCACCTGCTGAACCACACGCAGGCTCTTACGTTCGGCAGGGCTGAGCATGCTTACCATTTCGGGTACCACTTCCCCCAAAATGCGCGCACCTTGGCTTCCACCCAGAATCAACAACGTAAACACATCCCCACTTTTCCGCTTGGCCTTACCCGCCTGTGCCAAAATCTCCTGCCGCAACGGCGTTCCCGCCACCACTACACGCCCTGCCACACTCGGCAGATAGTTCAGGCTTTCTTCAAAGGTGAGGATCACCACATCCGCAAAGCGCGCCAACAAACGGTTCGCCCGCCCCGGCAATACATTCTGCTCGTGCACAATGGTCGGAACGCCACGCAACTTAGCCGCCAGCATCAAGGCTACGGTCGCATAACCACCGGTGCCGAATACTGCCACGGGCTTGCTTTCCATCACCAGTTTCAACGCTTTTAAAAAGCCCTGCGTCAACTTACCCACGGCCCACAACAACCGGAGCGGCCCACGGTCATTAAAGGCCGCAGCCGGCAAACGCACATACGGTAAACCTGCGCGCTGCACCACATCCACGAATTTGCTACCACCTAAAATAACCTTCACATCAAACGCCGGACGCTTACCGCGTTTCTCCCGCAACTCCTGCGCTACCGCCAGCGCGGGGAACAAATGCCCGCCGCTTGCGCCACTCGCCACCAAGATCATTGGTTTAACAGCCGTTTTCGCCATGTCGATTTATCCTCAAACTCAAATATTAAATCCGCTTGCCCTGCTTGCGCAGCAACGCCAGCAAAAAGCCCAACACGAGTGCCATTGCAAAGGTCGAGCTTCCCCCGTAACTGATGAACGGCAACGTCATCCCCGTGGTCGGTACCAGCTGCAACGCCACACCGATATTCACGCACACGTGAATGGAAATCAGCGTCAGCAAACCACCCGCACCCAGCAATACAAACCGTTCTTCCTGCTGCAACACACGACTGAATCCTCGCAGCACAAGGGTCAGGAAGAGCCCCATCAGCAAGATCCCCACAATGATGCCGAACTCCTCGGCCACTACGGCAAAGATGAAGTCGGTATGCGCGTCCGGCAACTGGTGCTTCACCACACCTTCACCGGCCCCACGGCCCCACAGGTGGCCCATCATGATCGCCTCATTGGCCTGATCCACCTGATAGGTGTCCGAGCTCTCCGGGTTGATGAACCGCTCCAAACGGTCACGTACGTGCGGCAGCAAGGTATAAGCTCCCACCACTACGCACAAACCACCGGCCACGATCGGCGCCATCCACAGCAGCGGCAAACCGGCCATGAACACCTGCACGAACCACACCAACCCCATGGCCAGCGCCATCCCGAAGTTCGGCTGCGCCAACACCGGCAAACCCACCGCGCCCATCATCACCATGCTCAGCACATAGCCCTGCAATTGCTTCTTCTTTTCCGATTGCGCCAGCAGCCAAGCCGTCATCAAGATCAACGCAGGCTTCAAAAATTCAGTCGGCTGCACACTCTGGCCACCAATGTCGATCCACCGCCGCGCGCCCTTCACTTCGGTCCCGATCACAAACGTCAGCAACAAACCCAGATACGCCGCACCAAACAACGCCAATCCCGCCCGCTTGACGCCCGAAGGCTTAAGCGTGGTCATCCCCAGCATCACCGCCAACGCCATAAGCAAGAACAGATAATGACGCACCGCAAAGTAATACGGCCCCACATTATAGGTCTTGGCCACCGCCACACTTGCGGTGGTCACCGCCACCGCACCACACAACATGATGATGATGATCACGAACACGCTGGCACGGTCCATTTCCCACCACCAGCGTACTAAGGGGTGGCGACTCTGACGATAAATGCTCATCGGCTACCTCCCGCCATTCGCAAACTCTGCTCCACAGTGGCCAGCCCTTGCACCAAGTTCACAAACACATCACCCCGATGCTCAAAACTCCGGAATTGGTCAAAACTGGCAGCTGCCGGACTCAACATGATCACGGCATCCTTCAACCCTTCGCTGCGCGCCGCCGCAAAGGCCTCACGCACGGCGACATCCAGCGTATGACACTTGAACGACGGTACATTGTGACGGGTCAACTCATCCGCAAAATCATCCGTGGCTTCACCAATGGTGAATGCCGCCCGCACGGCACCCAGATGCTTCACACACGCCCCCAACCCATCGGTCTTGGGCTTACCACCACAGATCCAGTAAATATTCTCAAAACTCTGCAACGCGTACACGGTGCTGTCACCGTTGGTGGCTTTGCTGTCGTTCACAAACAGAACCCCACCCACCGTCGCAATCTTCTCCAAACGGTGTGGCAAACCCTTGAAACTACGCGCAGCGTCCTTGAATTCAGCCGTCGTTACCCAACGGGGTACCAGCAAGGCATAGGCACACGCCACGTTCTGGGCATTGTGCGGCCCCGGCAAGTGGGGGAATTCACTCACATCCAGCACGGTGGTCATACCATGCATCAATGTGGTGCCCTGAATCATGTAATCGGCAATATCCCCAACACTCACGGTGGTCACACCGCGCACTTCGGCCTGACCGCGCAATAACGGCTGGTCAACACCCATCACCTGCACCGAGCCCGCCTTCGCCAGATCGAACAACTTCAACTTGGCGCCCAGATACTCCTCCATGGTACCATGCCGCGCCAAGTGGTCGGGCGTGATGTTCAACAACATCGCGCCATCCACCTGCAGGTCATGCAGGGTCTCCAACTGGTAGCTGGAAAGCTCCAGTACATACACACCGTTCTTGGGCATGTCGGGCAACGCCAGTGCAGGAGTCCCGATGTTCCCACCCACAGCCACCTTGTAACCGCAGGTGCGCAGAATGTGTCCCACCAGTGCAGTGGTCGTACTCTTGCCGTTGGTACCGGTGATACCGATGAAACTCGCGCCACTCTTACCATCCCGACGCCCCAGCAAATCGATGTCACTCATCACATCCACATTGTGGGCCTGCGCCGCGCGCACCAACGGGGTCTGCATCGGAATTCCGGGGCTTTTCACGACGGCACCAATACGTGTCCAATCAATGGCATCGGGTGCACGCACAGCAAACCCATCAGCGTCAAAATCGGGAGTATCGTCCCACACAAACACTTCCACACCGGCATCCTGCAACGCGCGCGCGGTGGCCTTGCCACTGGCGCCCATGCCGTACACACACACGGCCTTCTGGCCAAACCCGTAAATATCCTTGCGCATCATATTCCCGTTCCTCCTAGCGCAATTTCAACGTCGCCAAACCCACAAGCGCCAGCACGATGGACACGATCCAGAAACGGATCACGATCGTACTCTCCGGCCAGCCGATCTGCTCGAAATGGTGGTGCAGCGGCGCCATTTTAAAGATGCGCTTGCGGGTCAGCTTATAGCTTGCCACCTGCAACATTACACTCAAGGTCTCCACAACGAACAAACCACCAATGATCACCAACGCAAATTCCTGCTTGATCATCACGGCTACACCGCCCAGCAAGGCACCCACCGGCAAACTGCCACTGTCGCCCAAAAAGATGCGGGCCGGCGGGGCATTGAACCACAAGAAGCCCAGCATCGCACCGGCCAGTGCGGCACACATCACGGCAATCTCACCGGCACCCGAGATATGCGGCAGGTGCAGGTAGGCCGTAAAATCGACACGCCCCATCACATAGGCCAAAATCGCCATGCTGGTCGCCACCAGCACCACCGGTACACTCACCAGCCCGTCCAGTCCGTCGGTGATGTTCACGGCATTCGCGGTCCCCACCATCACAAACACACCGAACATTACAAAACCCCAGATGCCGATACCCACTACAAGGTCTTTAATGAACGGGAAATAAATTTCGGTCGCAACAGCCGTGCCGTTCACGTAAATGTACCCCAGCAGGAAGAGCGTGCTCACCAGCGCGCCAATGGCCAGTCGCAACTTGCCGGGCAAGCCCTTCTTCCACCGGCGGGTCAGGTTGAGATAATCATCCATGAAACCGATGGCTCCGAAACTCACGAACAGGAACAACAGCAACCATACATAAGGGTTGCTCAGGCTCGCCCACATCAGGGTGGAAAAACTCACCGCCGCTACAACACCGATACCGCCCATGCTAGGGGTTCCGGCCTTGCCTTGGTGCGGCAGAATGTCCTTGACGGTCTCTCCACCTTTTTGCCACAGACGGAACGCCATGACCAAGCGGTTACCCAGCCACAACCACAGCAAAAAGGCGGTGAACATGGCCGCACCGGCACGTACGGTTATGTACTGGAAAACATTGAACCAGTTTACAAAATCAACCAACGGAAGAAGCAGGGCAGGAATCATGCCGCCACTATCCTCCTATTTGCCCCGCAAAACCAGCCCCCAACGGCAATTTCCGATACCTTTTCCACCACTGGCAGACCACTTCGCCACACAATATGTATCCACATTGCCATAGTGCCCACGCCATGCTAAAGATATCAACGAGGTTCCATTCAACCGCATCGCATATGTCGTTTCTGAGCACACGGAGAACTCCCATGAGAAGCATGCGCATACCAGCATACCTCGCGGCCTTCCTGCTTGCCGCCATTGCCACACCTGTTACCACGGCGCTCGCCGCCACCCCTCAACCCGCTGTCGAAGGCTTCCTCAGTGCGTGCCCGGCCGAGGAATCCCTCATCCGCAACAACGCCCTGCCCTTCAAGGCATCGAGCCGCAGCGTCGGTTTTAGCAAACCGACCAGTACTTATCTGAAGATTGACACTCTCCCGATAACAATCAACAACACATCCGAAACAGCCGCCGGCGAACTGCAATCCGCGGTCGATTTCGGAAACGCGTACGTGGTCATCGCACCATGGCGCCAAACGTGGGCCCTGTTCGGCAGCCCGCGCCCCGATATCCCCTGCTCTCAGCTGACAAGCGAGATGCCGGTGGATGATACACTCAAAACCGGCCTCCAACTGGAGGACCAGCCGCCCCTGTCTCCGATCGAGCAGAACGCGGCCAAACTGGCAGCAACAAGCATCAGCCCCGAAACCACAGGCGCCATTTCGCCCGTCGGTAACACTGGCTACGCAGGCACCTCCTGCGAACGGTTCATCCGTAACGAGATCAGCGGCAGCATCGATGGCAACGCCATCCTCCTGCCCCTGGTCGTCCAGAATGATCGGCTCGCCACCACGCGTGGCAGCCTCATAGCCAGCTTTAAAGGCGGCCAAAAGACCACCGACACCATCCGGAAGCAAAACCTTCCGGCCTGGTACGTCATAAGCTTCAGCAATTCGCAAAACATCCGCAAGGGTGTCCAGCAGATGAAGCCCATGGTCGCCATGAACAGCTACACGGTCAAAAGCGCCTACGCAGCACCGGGCAAATGCGTCGTCGACAGCGGGAAATTCATGTCCCTCACCGACTCATCACCCGCGCTGATCAAGGAAGTCGTCACCGACCTCTACCGGCACGGCGCCCAGACAGGCCAGGTCGAAGACCTCGAAAAGATGCTCAAGGTCATCCAGAGTTCCTCGCGCGAGGGCATGCTGGATCTGATCGACGACTATCTTGTCGAAGCCTACCGCCGCGGCTGAACCGATCATTCGCTCCAACAACAAGAAAAAGGCCCCCACCCTCTACGGGGGCCTTTCTCACCGGCGTCATACCAACGCCGGATCAAGAACAAGACTGCACCCCACCGTTCCGTTCTCACGCACCCTGAAAGGATGCCCCATGGTACGCCATATCGTGCTTGCAGGCGTGGTCATCTCCACACTTGCAACCACCGCCCATGCCAGTACCTACATGAATACCGGGCCGGGTACCTACGGCGAGGTGGTCCCCGACCCTTTCGCGGTACCGCAACACGCCACACCGGCCCCAGCTCCGGAAAGACGCTTCACCAAGCCACTCTTTCCGGACAAGAAGAAGCTGAGCTTCCGCGAACTTTTTCCCGCCGCCTTTGAAGACGACGAGGAGAATCCGGAAGAAAGCCTCGACCCCGATGTGCATCTGGGCGAAGACTGATCTCGCCCGGATCAACAAAAACCCGCTGCAGACATGCAGCGGGTTCTGTGTTGGAAGAGGAGGGAAGCAAAAGCAGACTATGCTAAAAACTCACGCGCGACCAACCGGTCATCGAAGGGATGCACTTCATCCCCTACGATCTGACCACTCTCGTGCCCTTTTCCGGCAATCAAAATCACATCCTCAGCCCCCGCCTCCGCAATCGCCGCGCCAATGGCCGCACGGCGGTCATCAAACTCAAGCGCCGTCCCACCACCTTGCGCCACGCCGGCCAGCACCTGCTTCCGGATCTCCGCCGCATTCTCCTTGCGCGGGTTGTCATCGGTCACATACACCACATCTGCCAACTCGGCAGCGATCTTACCCATGATGGGACGCTTGGTCGCATCGCGGTTCCCACCGCAGCCAAACACCACCCGCAACTTGCCCCCGTTCTTCACCAGCGGACGCAGACTTTCCAACGCACGCTGCAAGGCATCGGGCTTGTGGGCGTAATCCACGACCACACTCGGCTGGGGTGCCACACTCGGCACCACTTCCATCCGTCCGGGCACCGCCGTCATCTGCTGGACAGCCCCCGAAATGGCCTTCCAGTCATACCCGCCACCCACCAGCAACCCCATAGCCACCGCAAGGTTCTCGGCTTGGAAAGCCCCGATCAACGGCACCTGCACATCCACCGGTACAGCATCAAATTTGAGTTTCAAGGTCAGGCCACGCCCACTGGCTTCCACCACATCGGCCACCAGTTCGGCGTTGCTTGTGCCCACACTCAACACGGGGCAACCGCGCTGCTTCGCCACCGCAGCCGCCGGCCATGTTTCCATACGGCCAATGTTCAACACTGCCACACCACCGTCCGGCAGAACCTCACTGAACAACCGCAACTTCGCGGCATGGTAACCGGCCAAATCACCATGGAAATCCAAGTGATCCTGCGTAATATTCGTCAACCCCGCCGCCTTGAACTTCACCGCATCCACACGGTTCAACACCAACGCATGGCTACTCACTTCCAGCAAACAGGTGTCGGTCTTTTCCTTGGCCAGCGTGTCCAGGATGGGTCCCAACTTCAAGGCCGTCGGGCTGGTGAATCCGGTATATTCGGTCTCCACATCCGCATCGGTGCGCATCACACCCAAGGTGCCCACACTCGCCGCACTACGGCCCGCAAGCTGCGCCAACTGCCGCCCAAACCACACGGTGCTGGTCTTGCCGCTGGTACCGGTCACACCCAGCATCACCGGCGGCTGCGCGGGCCATTTTGCAGCCGCATAACGGGCCAGAATTTCACCGGCATTGTCCACCTTAACAACACCCTCAACCGCGACATCACTGATGACCGCCACCGCACCCTTGGCACGTGCATCAACCGCAAGCTTGGCAACATCCTGCTGGGCAACACGACTATCCCACACGAACACATCCCCCGCCTGCACCAAGCGACTGTCATCCACCACACGGCGCACCGCCACATCAGGGGCCACCGCCTGTCCAATAAGCTCTGAAAGCTGCATTAATCCACTCCTCCCCCACTGTCGGCACCGGGGTGCAGCGGCACGCCGCCCGCGGTCCCCCGACGTGTCCGCATTTCACTCAACATGTAAATCGTCCACGGGTCATCCGCCTTGCGCTTGCTCTTGGCCAACAGCTCACGGAATGCCTGGATCTCCGCCATATCCGGCTTGATCCCCGCCATCTGCGTCAAATCGCGGTAGAACTGCCCCACCACGGGTGCCGCACTCTTACCACCGGTTTCGTAACCTTTTTTCGGCTCATCCAGCATCACCAGCGTGATGTACTCCGGGTTCTTCATCGGCAGCACACCCACATAACTCACCAGGTTCTTGTCCTTGGCGTACCCACGGCCCGAGATCTTTTCCGCCGTTCCGGTCTTACCGCCGATATCATACCCGGCCACCGCGCTGCTGCGCCCGCTGCCGTTCAGCACCACATCCCGCATCAGTACATGGATCTGCTCCAAGGTCGGGTCATCGATCAACCGCTTGGGCTGCGTCGTGCTCACGCCACCCAACAGTACGCTCGGCGTTTTCACAAAACCGTCGGCCAGCGTCGCCACCGCATTCACAAGGTGAATGGGCGTCACACTCATCCCGTGACCGAATGAAATGGTGAACGTCTGCACGCGCCCCCAGTTGCTCGGGTAACGCACGTTCCCCACTTCGGCAATACCGGTGGGCATCGGCTCCAGCATCCCCAGCTTGGCCATGAAGTCCTTCTGCGCGGCGGGCCCGCTCATATCGGCAATCTTTGCCGCACCGATGTTACTCGAGTACCGCAACACTTCATTCGCGGTCAGAATGCTCTTCTTGGCGTGGTAGTCCTTGATGGTGTAACGGCCAATGGTAATCGGAATCCGGCAGTCGATCAGCGTATCCGGCGTGATCTTCTTCTCCACCAACCCCTGCGCCAGTGTGAACAGCTTAAAGGTACTGCCCATTTCATAGCTGCCCAGCGTCACATGGTTAAAGCGCGCTTCCGGGCGGGCACGGCCTAAGTGGTTCGGGTCAAAATCCGGCAAGCTCACCAGCGCCACAATTTCACGGGTCGGTGCCTTCATAACCAGGCCCCACGCGGCCTTGCTCTCGCTCTTGATCATCATTTCCGCCAGGCGCTGACGCAACATTTCTTGCAAGCGTACATCCAAGCCTAAATGAACATCCTCACCTTTTTCCAGCTGACTGTTAAAGCCGCGTTCCACACCGGCCAAGCCTTGGTTATCCACATCCACGGCACCCAGAATATGGCTCGCCAAACTGCGGTGCGGATACACACGCACAAATTCTTCACGGAACTCCAACCCGGGCAAACCGAGCGCATTCACGCGCTGCGCCTCGTCCGGCGTTAAACGACGCTTGATCCAGATGAAGCGACGGGTCGGGTCATCCAGTTGCGCCTTCAACCGCCCCATGTCCAAGTCCGGCAAGGCCTTGGGCAAACGCCGGATCACATCCTGCGGGTCCAGAATACGCTTGGGATCCGCGTACAATGAGTACACCTTCAACGTCGCCGCCAGCAGCACTTCGTTACGGTCGTAGATATTCCCGCGACGCAGGCTCTCCTTCGGCATTTCACGGATACTGGCGCGCGGCTCGGCAGGCGGCATCAACCCCACAAACGCCAGACGCCCGCCCACACCCGCAAACGCCAGCGTCAGCACGAACATGACAACAACGGCACGGAAATGCTGGGCCGCCCCACTCTCCACCACTTCGGCCCGACTGGGCATGAAGCCGCGCGCCGCATGAGTCTTGACACGACGCTGCTGAACCGCCTTTTTGGGACGGAAAATGGGCGCATCATCGCGCTTCTTCTCATCCATCCAAGGCTTCTTAAATCCGGCCATACGTACCCATACTCAACTTGGCCATTATCATGCCGCCAAACCCCGCTCCTCACAAGGCCCACCGCCCAATCTGACGGCGTTCTCACACCCAATTTGAAAGAGACTGTGGCAGAAACTACGGCTGCGTCGCGCTAACCGCCGCCGGCATGGCCGTTTCCGGCAAACTCACACCCAAAATTGCCGCCGCCTCGCTGTGATCGTTATCATCCACAATCGCCTCACTCACCGGCGCTTCCTCCACGATCGCCGCTGGCGACGGCGCCGTCATACTCACCACCGGAACAACGGCACTGACAGCCACCGTAGACGATACGGCAAACGGCACTACATCCAACGCGTTGGCCGCCACATATCCCTTACCCCGCACCAAACGCTCCAAACGCTCAGGACTGGCCAACAAGGCCCATTCCGCTTCCAGCACACGCTTGGTCTCACGCAATTCCGCCCGCTCACGCACTAAGCGCAAACGCTCGCGGTCCATGGTTTGCACATCGGTCTTGACGCGCATCATGCCGGCAAACGCCGCCACACTCAGCACAACCGCCAGCAACACCAGACTATTTCTCATACCCCATCTCTACCACGAGCCACACATGAACACCACGCCCCCGCACACCAACCAAGCACCATACACATCCCCCTCATGCCGAAGGCATCCCTCTTGGCGCGCGTCAGGGGCACAGCCCCTCGCCCACAAAGCGCCAATCGCTTGGGATTTACCCCCAAGCGAAAGCCCCCGCGCGCGAGACTACAAACGGTCATCCGGATGATTTTTGGCGTACCGCCGAATACAAACAAGTATTTCAGGTACGCCAAAAATTATTCGGGGGCCGTTTTAGTCCGTGCCCCACCCAAACGTTAACCCACCCGCTCCAACACCCGAAGTATGGCACTTCTGGCGCGCGGGTTTCGGTCAATCTCCGCATCCGTCGGCACGATCTTCCGACCCATCTTGAACTTGGCCGGCGTTTTGACACGACCCACCTCATCCAGTTCATCCGCACACAACTTGCGGAAAGCCGCTTTCACGGCACGCTCTTCCAACGGCTGGAAGGAAATGACCGCAAGCCTGCCGCCGACCTTCAAACACCACGCCGCCTCCGGCAAGGCCCGTTCCAACGTGTGCATTTCATCATTCACCGCCACGCGCAGGGCTTGGAAGATACGTGCCGCAGGGTGCGCACGCTTCAAACCCAACCGCGGCGGATACACCACTTCCACCGCCTTCAACAGATCCTTGGTATTTACAAACGGCTCGGTCTTACGCGTTTTCACAATCACACGCGCCAACACACGGCTCTTCGGTTCTTCACCGTACACGTAAAAGATATCCGCCAGCTCTTCCTCACGCAGACCATTCAACAGGTCAGCCGCCGTCTTCTTGACATGACTGCCCAAACGCATATCGAGCGGGCCCTCAAGATGGTAACTGATGCCCCGCTTGGGGTCATCCAACTGGTCGGAACTGAAACCCAGATCCAACAGAATCCCGTCCACCTTACCCGGCAACGCCCCCACCACTTCTTTGCCGCAATTCACCCAGTTAGCCAACACAGGGCCCGCCAGCACCTCGGCAATGGTATCGTAGGTCGCCCGCACAAGGTGCACACGCTCACCAAATTCTTCCACCAGCGGTGCGCAGCGCACCAGCGCCGCACTGTCCCAGTCCAACCCCACAACATCGGCACCACGCTCTAAAAAGCCACGCGTATGTCCACCACCGCCCAGCGTGCCATCCACAATGCGCTTGCCGGCCAGAGGCGCCATCACCTCCATCACTTCGTCAAACAACACCGAAACGTGCACGGTCGCATCTGCGGTTACAGTCATGAAATCCCCCTCATTCATGCCCCACCTCATACACGCTTTCCTTGCAAATCCCAACTAAAAAATGCCGGAAAATATGTATTTTTTCATTGTTTTATAACATAACGAAACGGGCAACCCATACGGAGTTGCCCGTTGTCAAAATCCTGTCATTTCACCCGTTCAACGCACGATCAGTTAAACGGTTCCCTGAACTACTTCCAGAGACCTTCCATAACGGCTAGATCTTCTTCAGTCAGCGTACCATCATCCACCATCTGGGCTTCATAACGGGTCGGGTTCCAAATGGTGAAGTATTCCCCCTGTCCGGCAAACATGATCTCACCTTCAAGCCCGGCAAACTGCATCAGGTTCTCGGGCAGCATCACCCGCCCGGCGTCGTCGAAGTTTAGTGGCCGAGCAGCTGCAAGAATGGCCCGCGCCAGTCGTTGGCGTACCGGGCTGAGCGCCGGAAGTTGCTGAATTTTTTCTGCAAGCTTGATAAAATCGTCATAAGCCCATCCATATAAGTATCCTCCATTGCTACCTGCATCCGGCGCCGCATACACCACGATCTGTTGACGTGAGTGCGCGGCCATTTCGTGACGAAAGGAGGCAGGTACCGAAACACGGCCCTTCTTGTCCACACCGTTGAGGTACGAGGACAGGAAGACGGTCATGGGCACCTATTCCTTTCTTCACGCCTCCTCTCTACTGGAGAGGAGACAGGAAACACTTTGGTAAAAGCGCTTCCGGTTAATCTTGGGGCCGGTGTCGCCCGCCCGGCCCTGGTCCCTCGTAGGTGGCCCCCATGACCACCCGCTCCCTTGGAACCTTTTGGATCACCCATGGTTGTATTTGGGCGACACTGGGAATCTATGGGATGTTATGGGACAACGCAAGAGGAAAAATGACATACCCCGCAGATATTCTCGCCTACAGCTGTGGATAACTTTGGGGACAACCGCAATCTGTAGGGCTGCCACACCCCTTCCCCCCATCGAATCCCATCCCCTTGGGGCCTAAAAAAAGCGTTCTCCCCATAAAATCCCATAACCCTTAAAAGACCGTCTCCCGCGCCCACCTCTTCACCACCAAATCCCATCCCAAACTCGAAATCTGACAAACACAACTTCTCCCACCAAACCCAAAAGTCCGGCGCATAGCGCCGTTGCCCCCGCGCGCGGCTACAAACGGTCATCCGGGTGGTTTTTTGGCGTGCCGCCGAATACAGACGAGTATTTAAGGTGCGCCAAAAATCATCCGGGGGCCGTTTGTAGCCCACGCCGTTCTTCCCCAGCCGCTTGTCGAAGCCCCCAACCTCACCTATATAGACGGTGCACCAGACCACCGCGATCTCCAGATCGAGGAAAGTCCGGGCACCCCCATGCCACCGGCCAGAGAAGATCTGGGCTGGCGTCTCCCGCCAGACCAACAGGGCCACAGAAAAGAACCACCCTTAGCCATAGCAATATGGAGAAGGGAACGGGTGAAAAGGTAGGGTAAAAGCCTACCGCCGCAACGGTAACGAAGCGGGCAAAAGGGGTTGATACTTGTCCGCAAGGATACGGTTTCAATCCGCGGTAACCTGCCGGAGGGTGCAATACCGAATAGGCCTCCCCAGTGGCGCGGCATGCGTCCAGACGTTCGGCGTCAGGAGGAGGCGGGTTGGTAGCTTGACGGCCTACGCAAGTAGAGCCGCAGATGAATGGTGGTCACGTCTTGTAAAAGACGACAGAACCCGGCTTATCGGTGCAACAGGAGACAATGGGGGCTTAGGCCCCCACCTTTATATTTCCCATTCCTATGTGGCTGTCTCTCGGCATTCACTTCCACAAAATGAAGAGACCGGCGAGCCACATATCACCCCCACAAAACGCCATGTTTTCACTGAAACGCATTACGAGGCACCACTTTTTAAGTACAAGCAAATAAGCAGTCTATGTAAACAGGAGCCGGTCACATGCGGATTCATTCATATCCTTACCATATATTTGTTCTCTCTATGGTCATAGGGTCAGTAGGCGTGCTCGGCTCTCCTGCTCATGCACAAAGTCTCATGAACAGCACGAGCATCATTACCACGGGTTACGTTCAGGCCGTAAGCGCCACGGGTTCTTGGCTGGCAACTCAAACCGAAGCAGAAACAGGCACCAACAACGACCAATTGATGACACCTCTTCGAACCCAGCAAGCCATCAATATCGCCATTCCCACCGGCGCAATCATGGCCTTCGACCTCACCAGTTGCCCAAGTGGATGGAGTGTCTACACAGCTGCCAGGGGGCGTTTCCTACGCGGTATCGATAACAGCACCGGAACCGATCCGGATGGAAACCGCGCCCCCGGCAACACGCAAGCCGATATGCTCGGCAGCCACACCCACACCGCCTACGCTCCCACGAGCGACCAGAATGATGCCTCCACACAAGGTTGGCCGGTAGGCAATGTGCACAACACCTTCCGTACCAGCGACAGATCACGTGACTATGCCGTTAACAGTCAAGCCATCAGCCTCACAGGCGGAGCCGAAACCCGGCCCAAGAACGTGGCCGTTCTGTTCTGCCGCAAGAACTGATCAGCTCTCTTTAAAAATGAGTGCCACAAAAAAACCCCGCCGCATAAATGCGACGGGGCTGTAGGTATCATATTTAAGTTCATCGGGCGCTTCGCAGCGCGCGTTATTTACGTAATTGCTTCCGCATCTGAGACAACGCCTCAAACGGAGCAGAACCCCCCTTCACGATCGGTTGATCCGAACGTAAAGCCTTCATGCGGTCGCCCACTTCGGTGGCACTATCCTTCTCCGCCTTGACGATATTCTCTTCCGTATAGGGCTGTAGTTTGCCCCACCCCGGAAAAATAAAGCCTTGGTTGTTAAAGGACAGTTCCGACAACCCTACCTGCACACGCGAGCGGTTGAGCTTGCGCAACCGCGAGATGTACGCCTCACGGCTTGCTCTCGCAGCCGCCATGGCATCCACTTCGACCGGGGTCGCCGTCACCATCTGCCGTCCTTCACCCAACTTGAATTCTCCGAAGAGAAGATGGGTTGTGACCTGCATCATACGGGACGGATGCTCCGCAACCGGATCACGGCGCATCTCGCTCGTAACAAGCGAGGGCCGGAATGCCGCCACCTTGAGGATATCCTCAAGCGAGACGCTGGTCACCTTCTCCAGGATCGTGAAAGACGGCTTGGTCTTGTCACGGGGCTGGATGGTGCGAAGCTGCCCGAGGGCATATCCGCTGTAAAGGTAAGCAGTTGTGGCAGAGCCATGACCGACATTGTAAGCACCACGCTGGTCACTCACAACAGGGGTCATCATCTGACGGCCAGTGAACAGGTTCGTAACGAACCCCGCCACCAGGCATAGCTTGAGCTGCTCGGCCGAAGCCTTCGCATTCACGCTGCCCTCACCGTCAAAACGACGCTTCAGGTCATGCAGAAGCTCCCGTGCGGAATCAAACCGCTTGTAGGAGACATTCCACCGTTCCATGTAGCGCTTGCGCGTGGCCGCATCACGTTCATCATAGATCATCTGGAAAGCCGCAAGGGCATCCAGCCAATCCGATTCGGTGTTCAGATCATGAGATTCGCGGAAATCCTTGCGGATACCGTCCACCTCGATCACTGCGGCCAGCGGCAATGCCGCCGCCAGCACGCCGGTTTCCTTGGCATACCAGAGCATCGCACCCGTTTCCGGGCCGACCGGCAGATTCGTGACCCACTGGCCCGCCGGTGTCAGGCGGCACTGGGTATCGATCAGACCGAGGCGCTGCAACTTGATCTCGGCTTCGAGAATGCGATCCCGGTCGGGCGCATGATCAAAAACGAGTTCTTCGGCACGAATACCGAATCCTGCGCAGTGCATCACCAGTTCGGTCAGCGGCAAACGCTTGATCTCCGGAGTCGTTTCGGCCTCGCGCTGATCGTGGGACTTCTCCGCGCAAAGCACGAAGATGCCATCACGGAAGCGTTTGACACGACCTTCCTGCTGCTCGAGCCTCCATCGCGGAAGATCGATCAGCCCAAGGTAAGTGGCCCCCGTTTCCGGACGCACACTGATCTCCTTGGCCGTACCACACGAGACACCGGAGTCGAGCCAGGGTATGTTCGCCCCCGACTCCACCACATTGGTGCCCACCAGAACCTTGGCTTTGCCATTGGGCATCGCCACAGCCTGTTTGCGCAACTGGTAATCAAGCTCGCCATAGATTTCGGCAACCTCAACCGCATCACCCATCTTCTTGCGAATGGCCGCCGCAGTATCTTCCACCTCGCCCCGACCGGGACGAAACACAAGAATACCCGTACGACCTTCCTCAAGCAGAGTCTTCACCTCATCTTCAATGGGCGAAGCCGGACGATGACGACGGACGCACGGGAAGGTGCGGCCATCAATTTCCATGACCTGTACCGGCGCAACCTGCTGCCAGTAAGCTGCCTGATGCGCGGCATTGATGGTGGCCGACATCTCGAGGATGTTGACCCGCTCACCGGCCGCAAGCCGACGATGCAGCAAGGCACGCACGATACTCATATCGAGCGAAGCTTCATGCACCTCATCCAGCACGATCGTGCTGGCACGATGGATCAGTCCGGAGGCAATGGCATAACCATAGGTGCAGTAAAACACCTTGGTCGCCACCGACCAGTGGGAGTTTTCACCCGACTGAGCCCCCACGGCAAAACCGACTTCCTCTCCCACTGTAAGGCCGGAAAGGTCGCAGACGGTCTCCGCCGCGTTCACCGCCAGAAAACGGCGGGGAACAAGCACAACGATCTGCTCGTCGCTGGCTAACGCCAGCGACGGTGGCAACAGCAGCGTCTTACCGCTGCCGGTGGCCGAAGCCACGACGGTCACTGTACCGCCAAGAACCGACGCAGCAACAGCAGGCGCAATTTCGGCAACCGGAAGATGGCCGAGCGTCTCAAATAGTTTTGCAGACATGGCAACACCCACCTGTCGGTGGGTTCCCTAATAAGCTCCGTCGTGCACTCTGGCATCTGGAAGCGGGAGAATATAAGCCACCATGTCTCGCAACAGGTGGCCGATGGCAAGGAACAGTAGACCTGCTCTTCTTGAATTCGTGGGCCCGTAGGCGTGTTTCCACGCAAAAAGCCAAGGTACGTCACAACGGCAAAGCTTACGCCCCGCTCAATCGCTTGCACCTTATATGGAGTGGAAGCCACCTAAAAACAAGCGCTCTTTCAAGCTTTTTCAGGCCTAAAAATGGCCCTTCACAAGGGCCATGAACGTTACCGCCACCAACTCCAGTCAAAGTGTGGCCCGGGGTCGCTTTTCCGCCCCGGCGAAACCTCGTCATGCCCCAACACCCGCTCCTTACTAATCCCCGGGTTGCGCGCGACAATATCCTCCACTAACGCCTTCACGGCGGCATATTGAGCAGGCGTATACGGCTCAACATGGATCCAGTCCGGATGCGCTTCCAGCTCAGGCGTCGGCACATGCCCGCCAAACGAGCCGCTGTTGGCAATTTCAATACCGATGCTCCAGCCATTCAACCCTTCCACCAATTCCCCCGCCGCATTCACCGCCTGACTTTTTCCCGCATGCCACGCCACATCACGCTCAGCCACCAGCTGAATGATCTCACCCGTCCGCGTAATGTAATAATGGCAACTCACCTCGGCCACCGGGTCGGTCAACCGCGACAGCGCGCCCTCGTCACCCACCATCCATGTGCCATGAATCACAAGGAATTCAATCCGCTCCTCGAGGGTACGCGCACGCCGGTTAGGGCTCGCCACCACACGCGTCACCAACGGAGAATCCGGCGTCAACATCTTACTGTTGCGGCCACAGGCGGTTCACCACGTCACGGGCCACCGGCAACGGCCCCACCACATGGCCGTTCAAGGTCAACGTGGTCTGCATGTTCTCCATACGCACGGTCGGGCGCACGGCACTCACACCACGCTGGAAACGCGCCACACCCAACGATTCGATCGGCATGCGCGGCGCCAGCACTCCGGCACGGTTCACCCATGCCAGCGCCTGCGAACCATTCTCGGTGGTCAACGTCAGGTTACCGGTCAAACGACCATCGGCAAGCGTAGACAATGTACCGAACACAGCCCCGCTGACCGGCGCTTCACCCTCATTCATTGTCTTGAACGAAATATTCTCAAGCTGCAACTGGGCACCGGGTTTCATACCGGCCACCACGGCCCGTAACAGGCCACCCACTCCGGGCATGTTCCCCGAACCAAACAGGTTCAGCACCTCGGCGAACGAGGCCGACGGCATCACCATCTGTCCACTCAGAACACCCTCACCACCCTGCCAGCGTGGACGGCTCGCCAGATTCAAACGCACACCGGCATCGCTGTCCTTGCGTTCCAGCATCATATCGCCCAAACGCAGAACTTCACCACCGGCCAGATTCAAAACCCGCACACTTTCGGCACGCAGGGTCAAACGGTTGCCTTCACGCAACCACATGACCTTCCCGTCTTCGGTTTCCACAAGCAGTTTCGAACCATTCCGCAAAACCACTTCCACACGGGCCGGCAACTGAAGGGTCCACCGGTCACGCATCAAAAAGCTGCTGGCCAAACGCAGGTTGGGCGCCCGCACTTCGCGGATCGGCCCATCCTTGAAAATCAACTCGGCCGAAGGCAGGTCCATGGTCACATGCGATGGATCCGGCACCCACTGCGGCGTGCTAAAAGCGATGTCCGCCCGCAGAGCTTCGTCAACGGCGGTCTTCAACTGGCCGGTGGTATATTCAAGGCTCACCCACCAGAACAGGGCATACCCCATTACCGCCAGAAGGCTTGCTAAAAACAGCGCCGCAAGGGTTCTCATACGTTCGGTAACCTTTCTAAAACTGCCGACTATTTACTGTCCGGGCTCAACATTTTCTCCGGACGCACGGCCGCATCAAAGGTCTTGGCATCCAAAAAGCCGAGCTTCAATGCCGCCTCTTTCAGGCTCATGTTGTCATGCAAGGCTTTCTTGGCCACTTGCGCCGCCTTGTCGTAACCGATGACAGGGTTCAGCGCCGTCACCAACATCAGGCTGTTGGCCAGATGACGCTCGATCTGGGCATGGTTCGGCTCAAGGCCCACCAAGCAGTTATCGATAAAGCTCTGCAACGCGTCGGCCAGCAACTGGGTGCTTTGCAGCACGTTGTGGATGATGAGCGGCTTGAACACGTTCAACTGCAGGTGGCCCTGCAATCCACCAGCGGTCACGGCCGCGTCGTTACCAATAACCTGGCAGCACACCATGCTCAACGCTTCACACTGGGTCGGGTTGACTTTGCCGGGCATGATGCTGCTGCCCGGCTCATTGGCGGGCAAGTTCAATTCGTTGAGACCACAACGCGGGCCGCTGCCCAGCAAGCGCACGTCGTTCGCCAGCTTCATGGCGGCAACGGCAGTGGTCTTCAGGCTGGCGGAAAGCTGGACCAACGGATCATGGGCGGCCAGGCCAAAGAACTTGTTCTCCATTTCCTTGAACTTCAGACCCAGCTCTTTGGCCGAGTACTTGGTCACCAACGCGGGGAATTTTACATGGGTGTTCAAACCGGTACCCACGGCGGTACCACCGATGGGCAGTGCCATCGCACCGTCCAGAGACGCCTTCATGCACGCTTCGGCAAATTCGATCTGGGCCGCAAAGGCACCGAATTCCTGACCGAGGGTCAGCGGCGTCGCATCCTGCAAGTGGGTCCGGCCGATCTTGACCACCTTCTGCCAGGCCTTGGCCTTCTTCTGCAGCTCTTTGCGCAGGTTGGCCAACACCGGCATCAGGTCATGCGCCACGGCATCACAGGCGGCAATGTGCATGGCGGTGGGGAAGGTATCGTTGCTGCTCTGGCCCTTGTTCACATGGTCGTTGGGGTGAACGGGAGACTTGCCACCACGGGTGCCGGTCAGCATCTCGTTGGCACGGCCCGCAATCACTTCATTCAGGTTCATATTGGTCTGGGTACCGCTGCCGGTCTGCCAGACCACCAGCGGGAAATTCCCCTCCATCTTACCAGCGATCACTTCATCGGCGGCGGCGGCAATGGCTTTCACCAGCTTGGCATCCAGCAGTTTCAAATCACCGTTGGCCAGCGCAGCGGATTTCTTCAAAACCGCATACGCCTTGATGAAACGGGGCGTGAAGGAAAAACGCTGCTCGCCACCAATACGGAAGTTTTCGCTACTGCGCTGGGTCTGGGCCGCCCAGTAACGGTCGGCCGGAACAGCGACCTGTCCCATGCTGTCACTTTCCATCCGCACCTTGGCATCCAGCTTGGTCACACTGGCCGAAGCCTTGGTAGCGGGTTTAACAGAAGCTTTGGCAGCGGGTTTTTTAGTGGCAGTGGCCATGGGTGTATATCCTTCTTATGCCGCACACTGTAAGCGTAAAAAAACAACGGCACCAGAGGGGCCGTTGTTTTTTCCGTAACACCTCTGTTCGAGGCACCACGCGCAACTCTAAAAAGCTCATCCGGGTGCCTTTTCGTGGGGCGCAGTGTACAAAGCAGAAGGTACATAAGCCACACGAAAAGGTGCTCGGGGAGGTTTTTAGGCCGCGCTCCTATCGAAGCTGAAGGAGCTCATTCAGCATCTGGTCAACCGTGGTAATGACCTTGGAACTCGCTTGGAATGCGCGCTGAGCCACGATCATGTTGGAGAACTCACCGGCAATGTCGGTGGTGCTACCTTCAAGGCTACCACTTACCAAACGGCCGGCTCCACCCACACCCGGCTGCTTCAGCAGGGGTTGGCCGCTGGCATCGGTCGATTGCAGCAGGCTACCGCTCACAACTTCCAAACCGGCAGGGTTCTGGAAGGCGGCAAGGGCAACCTTGAACAGCTTCTTCACTTCACCGTTGGTGAACGAACCACTCACGAAACCTTCCGCATCCACCGAGATGGAGGCCAGCGTACCGGCACCGATACCATCCTGGTCCACACCCCCGGCGTTGTAGGCG
>QFOU01000083.1 GCA_003241595.1 Pseudomonas fluorescens | reverse complement strand
CAATAATACTGGCAAGGAACCCAGCCATGCTTTTGCCCGTTCCTGTGGGAGCAATCAGCAAAGTCGATTCCTGACGTCCAAACGCCTCAACCATGTGTGTCTGGTGCGGGCGGATGCGCCACTTGTGAGACGCAAACCACGCAGTGACATATGCCGGTATGTTCAAGATCAACCTTATTCATTAATTCAAGTTTACAGCCATCAGTCAGTCAGTCGCCTTTGCTCCGCGCCAGTGGATCAATATCCGCCCCGAAGGGGTTTACTGCGTCCCGGGGGATTTCTACATCGACCCGTTTCGTCCAGTCCCCCGCGCTGTAATCACACACGGACACGCCGATCATGCCCGTAGCGGCCACGGAGAAGTCTACGCCACACCCGAAACCTTGGCGATTATGGCCATACGTTACGGCCAGGACTTCACCCGGCATCAGCACCCCCTGCCCTACGGTACATCGGCACACGTACAGAATACCGTCGTAACACTGGCACCTGCGGGGCACATATTAGGCAGTGCTCAGGCCGTTATCGAACACGCAGGTTCCCGGATTGTCTTTTCCGGCGATTATAAACGCCATGCAGACCCCACATGTTCCCCGTTTCGCCCCGTTCCTTGCGATGTATTCGTCACCGAAGCCACGTTCGGCCTGCCGGTCTTTCGCCACCCTCCCATCCAGGAGGAACTCCACAAGCTCATCCATTCCCTCCACATGTTTCCCGACCGTTGCCACCTCCTCGGCGTCTACGCACTCGGTAAATGCCAGCGGGTCATGATGGAACTCCGCAAACTGGGTTACAATAAACCCTTTTACGTTCACGGAGCTTTGGTCAAGCCCTGCCAATTTTACAGTCAGCAAGGGCTCGATTTAGGATCCGTTATTCCGGTATCCGAGGTCGATAAAAAAACATTAGGGGGCCAAATCGTCTTTGCCCCCCCGTCGGCCTTGGCCGACCGCTGGTCCCGTAGCCTCCCCAATGTCATGACATGTGCAGCCTCCGGCTGGATGCAAATCCGAGCACGCGCCAAACAGAAGCTTGTCGAACTTCCTTTGGTGATCTCTGACCATGCCGACTGGCCCGATCTGCTACAAACGCTGCAAGACGTCGGCGCACCCGAAGTATGGATCACCCACGGACGCGAGGACGCTTTGGTCTATCAGGCCGAAAAAATGGGACTGCGCGCCCAGGTCCTGTCTCTGTTGGGCTATGAAGATGACGATGACAACTGATGGAAAACTTCGCCGCACTCCTCGATCGTCTCTATTTTACCCATGGTAATCTGGCCAAGGCCGAGCTTCTGCTGGCCTATCTCAAAGAAACCCCGGACCCGGAACGAGGCTACGCCGTCGCCATTCTTGCGGGCGCATTAACATTTGATCTCTTCAAGCGCCATACCATCCGGGAGGTCACCGAAGAACGAATCGATCCCCATCTCTTGGCCCTCAGTCGCGATTATGTCGGAGAAACATCCGAGACCGTGGCCCACATATGGCCGGTCTCCCCGGATGCGCCCAAGCTGGAGACATTGCCCAGTCTAGGTGAAATCATTGAACACTTCACGCATGCGGGTAAACAAGAGGTACGGGACTATCTTGTCCTTCTGCTGGATAATATGACAACTGGACAACGCTGGGCCCTTCTCAAACTCGGCACACAAGGCCTGCGCGTAGGAGTCTCGGCGCGTTTCATCAAACAAGTCCTCGCTACCTATGGCCATAAAGATGTCAGTGAGATCGAAACCCTCTGGCATGGCCTGACCCCGCCCTACACCGACTTATTTGCCTGGCTGGAAGGACAAGGCCCCGCCCCTGTCATTGAAGACCGGGCTACCTTCCATCCCGTCATGCTCTCTCACCCGATAGAAGACCGCGACCTGCCGGGTATTAACCCCGAGGAGTTTGCGGCCGAATGGAAATATGACGGTATTCGCGTACAACTAGTCTCCACACCCAACGGCAAAGCCCTGTTTACACGAACCGGAGACGATATCAGCCACACCTTCCCCGATCTCCTTGAGCAGATCAATGTCCATGCCGTACTCGATGGCGAATTGCTCGTCAAACATGGCGATGCTATTGCCTCATTCAACGACCTTCAGCAAAGGCTCAACAAAAAACAACCCACCATCAAACTGATGGAAACCTATCCCGCTTTCATGATGGTGTATGACATCTTGGAAAGTGAGGGAGAGAACTACCGCCCTTTATCCTACACACAACGCCGGGCAAAGCTGGAGAAATGGTTCGCCCATCATGCCATGCCTCAACTGGGGCTTTCCCCTCTTCTCAATTTCCCCTCGGTAGAGGTGTTACGACAGATGAGGGCGCACGCCGAGGGCGAGGCCGGACATTACATCGAAGGTGTCATGCTCAAACGCAGAGAGAGCCCCTATCTGGGGGGGCGCCCCAAAGGCCATTGGTACAAGTGGAAGCGTGACGCCTTGGTGGTGGATGCCGTCCTGATGTATGCGCAGCGGGGCTCGGGCAAACGTTCGTCATTCTATTCGGATTACACATTTGGGCTCTGGCAGGACGGTCAGGTTCTCCCCGTCGGCAAAGCCTATTCCGGCTTCACCGATGACGAACTCAAGAAGCTGGACAACTGGATCCGCAAACACACCACAGCCCGCTTCGGCCCGGTCCGCGAAGTGGAAAAGACGCTGGTGTTTGAACTGGCATTCGACAGCGTTCAAGAAAGCAATCGCCACAAATCCGGATATGCCCTGAGGTTTCCACGGGTAAGCCGGATACGCTGGGACAAACCCGCAACTGAAGCCGACCACGTCGATACTTTGAAAGACCTGATACGCAATCCATATAGAGAAACCTAATATTCAGGAATGCACTGATCCACAAACCATCTTCACTGCTTATCAAGGCCTAAATTATCATTCTTAATCCAATGGTAATACCAACTGCATCTCATCCCCTTCCTCAAATTTCGAAACCGTCACTCCCACAAGCCGTACACCGGTTTTCACCGGAAAAACCGAGCGTACCAATCCCAAAGCCACGCCTCTTAACACGTCTTGCGCATTCAACGGCTGAGAGGAAGTATGACTACGGGTAATGATCTGAAAGTCCGCATACTTAACTTTTACCGTCGCCGTAGCTCCATACATTCCCGCCTTTTCACACCAGTCCCATACCTCATCCGCCATTGCCAGCACCCCCTCCTCAATCGCAGATTCCTCGGTGAGATCCCTCACAAACGTGGTCTCCGATCCCGACGACTTCCGGATACGATGAGGCTCAACCGGCCGAGGATCTTCACCCCGCGCAATCCCATGAAACCACACAGCCGATTTTCCAAAATGCTGTGCAAGTACCTCAAAAGAAGTGTCTCGCAAATCCTTGCCAGTCATAATTCCCAGCCCTTGCAGCTTTGCCGCGGTCGCCGGCCCTACACCATGGAATTTTTTCACCTCCAATCCCTCAATAAATGTCGGCCCATAATCAGGTGGAATCACAAACTGGCCATTGGGCTTCCGCATATCGGAAGCCAACTTCGCTAAAAATTTATTATACGAAATCCCCGCAGAGGCCGTCAGACCGGTCTCTTTCCAAATTCGCGCGCGAATCTCCGCCGCCGTATCCGTAGCCGTCGGCAAGCCGCGAACATTAGCGGTCACATCAAGATAAGCCTCGTCTAAAGAAAGCGGCTCGATCAAATCCGTATAATCCGCAAAAATGTCCCGGATTTGACGCGACACACTTTTATACACCTCAAAACGCGGCGGCACAAAAATCAACTGCTCACACAGCCGCTGCGCCGTCACCGAAGGCATGGCCGACCTCACACCAAACACACGCGCCTCATAACTTGCCGCCGCTACAACGCCGCGCTTTTGTGGAGACCCAACCGCCACCGGACGCCCGCGCAATTCCGGGTTATCCCGCTGCTCTACCGAAGCATAAAACGCATCCATATCCACATGGATGATTTTACGAGGAAGAACAACATTCATATTTGATAAT
>QFOU01000082.1 GCA_003241595.1 Pseudomonas fluorescens | reverse complement strand
AAATGCTGCGCGCCATGCAGGATTACCCCGATCTCAGCGCGTTCCTCGATCACGTTGCACTGGTATCGGATGCCGACACAGAAAACGGCGAAGATACGATCAAACTGATGACTATCCACGCGGCCAAGGGGCTGGAATTCAATACCGTGTTCCTGCCGGGCTTCGAAGAGAACATCTTCCCCCACCAACGCGCACTGAACGATGAAGGCCAAAGGGGTCTGGAAGAAGAACGTCGCCTTGCCTATGTGGCCCTCACCCGCGCCCGCCGCCGCCTGATCATCACGTACGCGCACGCACGCCGCACCTTCGGCCAGTTCATGCCGGGCTTGCCTTCACGCTTTATTTCCGAGATTCCGCAACAACACGTACGCATCATGGGCCACGCCCCCATGCGCAGTGGCTATGGCGGGGGCTACGGTGGTGGGTATGGCGGCGGCGGTTATGCGGCAAGCCGTGCCGGTGGCAGCTCCGGTGGCTACCGTCCTCAGGCGGGCTCCAAAATGGATAGCCGCACCAATAAAAGCGGTTCCGACTATGCCAAACCGGCCGAACCGATGATCGCGTACAGCAAAACCGCTATGCAGCAGCAAGCGGCCATCTCCAATAGCGATTACGCGGTCGGCCAAAAGGTGCATCACACCAAATTCGGCCCCGGCATCATCAATGCGGTGGAAGGCTCTGGCCCCGAAACCAAACTGGTGATTACATTCAAACACGCCGGCCAAAAACGCCTATTGGCCAGCATCGCAAACTTACAGCTCACTTAAAACCAAACGAAGGGGCCGCATGGTCCCTTGTTTTTCATCAAAATATTCGTTTATACACAATCAGGCTGGGCACTTGCCCACCCATATCGCAGCCCGCTTTCTTCGGAGATATACTTCGCATGAATATTCCGTTCACCCTCACCCCCGTACAGCACGCCGATATCCTGCAAGTCATGCGCAGCTACTGGCCGAATGCGGTCCAAGACTCCATCGTGCCCAACGCCGCGTCGCAGAACACACTGGCCGTCTGGAACCTCAGCCGTGAACAGGAGAACAACCAGCCCTACGAAAATCTGGGCCTGATCCTCACCGGTGGGGAGCTGATTCTCGCAGATGATGGCACCCCCCGCTTCACGTCCACCAAACTCGAGTTCATCTACGAGAACGGTATCGTCAGCAGCGGCGTATTCCGCCAACGCAACAGCCTCACCCGACCTACCTCATTCGTAACGCTGCTGAGCCCGAACGACCTGCGCGGTGCCTTTCAGGAACTCCGCACACTGGCCTCCAAAATTCCGGTTCGCAGCAACGCAGCTTGATTTCACTTTCACGACAAATCTCCGAGAGGCCCAACGGCCTCTCATTTTTTATAGCCACTTCTCACCGCTCACATTTCACCGCCCTCGCCTCTTTTTATTAAAAATCTCTCAACAGTATCAATACTCCTTGCCTTCATTCCATCACCACCGCCCAAATCGCCGCCAAGCCTTAACCCACAACAAAAAAGGAGCCTTTCGGCTCCTTTTCCAGCAGTCTGGATTAGACCTTGAAACGACCGGTCTGGGTGTTCAGCTCTTCCGCACTTTGGCTCAAGCTTTCGCTGGCAACCTGAGCTTCCTGTACGTTGTGCATCACACTCGCCATCTGAGCACGGAACTCCCCAATGCTCTGGGAAATCGTATTAACGGCAATGGTTTGCTGCTCAACCGCGGCCACCACACTGCCGCTGTTGCTCTTCACTTCATCCAGTGCACCACCCACACTGTCCAGCGCGGTCTTGGTACGGCTCACACTGTTCTGCAGGTTGCTTACCACCTTGGCAATCTCATCAGTGCTGGCGCTGGTGCTACCTGCGAGCTTACGCACTTCATCCGCCACCACGGCAAATCCACGGCCAGCATCACCGGCACGAGCCGCCTCGATCGCCGCGTTGAGCGACAGCAGGTTGATCTGCTCAGAAATTCCCTTGATCACTTCCAGCACGGTACCAATCTCGCTGGCGCTGCTAGAAAGCTCGGTGACATTATGAACCACACCGCTAATGGCGCTCACGATGTCTTCGGTCGCCTTACCACTGCGCTGAGCCTTGTTATTCACTTCGCTGGCCGAAACCGAGGTTTCTTCAAGGCTGGCCGCAATGCTGGTCAGAGCAGCTTCTTGCTGGTGGGTGGTAGCAGCAATGCTTTCCATACCGGCACTCAGCTCGTGGGCGGCTGCGCTAACCGTGTGGCTGGCTTCCTGGGTAGAACGCACAACGCCGGTCAATTCGGTAGCGGTATGGTTAAACTGGTCAAGAGCCTTACCAATTTCATCCTTACCATCAATGCGGCCACGCACACGCAAATCAAGCTGCGAAAGCGCGCTGAACGCACGATTCAACTCGGTCATACCTTTGTTGATACCAAACACCACGGGGAAAGTTACAGCCGCTACAATCGCCGCAATCACCAGCGCAATACCTACCATCATGTAGGTAGCAACTTTAAAGGTTTTCTCTGCACCAATATAGCTATCAGCTGCACCTTTCTCATTCAGGCGTGAAAGATCCAACAACTTCGCCATAACATTATCAAATACTTCACGGGTGTTATTACGCAATTCGTCTTGAGCTTCTTTTTTCCGGTTTAAATCACGGGAAATTTCAAGAATTTGATTAATTTTGTCGTCGTACGCCTTAAGAGCGGCTACAAACTCATTAAAAATAGCGCGTTCGGTATCGCTGCTGATGAGTTTCTCATAAGTTTCAACATCACTTGTCACAACATCCCGGAAATCCTTCAACCGCTTTTCACGCGTTTCCATCTCCTTGGGAGTTTCTGCTAAAGTATGACTAAACGTACTCAAACGATAATCACGCATGGAAATGCGGATCTTTAGAGTCGCCTGAACCGAAGGCATCCAGTTGCCAGCAATATTATTAAGCTCATCTTGAATTTTAAACATTTGGTACAAGCCAACACCGGTAAGGCTGAACAGGCTGATAAACACAATCAAACTTAAACCGATCAAACGGTGCTTGATGCTCATTGATTTCATCATGGGAGGGGGATCCAACGTTGGTTTTTATTTTTTTTGTTTGCCCGCTTTAACAGGCCATTACTCAATCTATAGGGCAACATCTCACCACACAGCAAGCACCCCTGCCTAGCAAACTATCTCCCCCTCTCCCTCTCACAATCCAATCTTAAATTTTTCAGCAAGATAAACCTTCACTAAAAAGTCACACAACACGCAATTTTTCGCAGAAATCCGCCGCAATTTGTAAGACGATACACTTACTTAATTCCCTGTTTCCAACACCTTCGGTGCATGGTAAGCAGTGATCATGACAACATCCGCACTCCTCTCCACCACGCTCGTGGCTCCGCGCACGCTGGCCGATGCCTGCCTCAACCTCACCGATATCCTGCCCTCCATCAGCATGGATGTCGCGGAAGATCCTTCGAATGCCGAAAACTACCGCTTCACATTCTTTGTCCAATCATCCGACAAAGATGCATTCCTGAGCGCACTCGACACCCTCCCGCCCGAAGCGTTCGCAGTACCTTGCCTCTTTGAAGAGGTAGATACCTCCATTGATTACATCGCACAGAACCGGGCCAATTTCCCGCCCTTGACCGTCGGCCCGTTCTTTATCGCACGTAACGATGAAGACGAACCCGCAGGGCTTATCAAACTGGATATCATGCCCAACCGTGCATTCGGCAGCGGCGAGCACGCCACCACCACCGGCTGCCTGCTGGGCTATACCCACCTCATCCAGTCCGGACAGACCTTCGCGAGCGGCCTCGATTTTGGTGCAGGCTCCGGCATCCTAGCTATCGCTGCCGCCAAACAGAACGGCACTCCGTTCGTGTGCATCGATATCGACGGCCCCAGCGTCACCATCAATAACCAGAACGCCACTCTCAACGGGGTACAAGATCTGGTGAACGCCTACGAAGGCGATACCCCACCTTCCGGCGAAACCTTCAACCTCATCTTCGCCAA
>QFOU01000006.1 GCA_003241595.1 Pseudomonas fluorescens | reverse complement strand
GGAGTTCGCGCCGCACTCAAAAACTAAACCACTGATGAATATGTGTTTCCAAAAATTGATAAGATTTTTTACGAAACCACGGAACCGGCTTCCCCGCACCGCATTGTTTTAACAGCTACCTCGTGTAGCAGCTCAGGGGGATCGGAAAGGGGGCCGCAACGCCCCTTTTCCTTATCGCCAGTTTTATATCAAAGATATTCCATTTGGCGTGGTGTATGCGCGCCAGCGCATAACTCACACAGCACCAACCGTTCGGGAAAAGCCCCCGAACGGAAGCCCCCGCGCACGTGGCTATAAACGGTCATCCCTGTGCTTTTTGGCGGGGCGCCGAATACAGACGAGTATTTCAGTCCCGCCAAAAAGTGCTGGGGGACCGTTTTAGCCCATACCTCTAAAGGCCTCCCAGTGCAACGTAGAGGCCTGCCAAACTCTGCCCTACCGCAGCCTGCCCCGCCACCAATGCATCATCCGCCGTCAACTTCTGCTGCTCCGCCACGATCACATCCAAATTCGAAGCAACACCTTCGCTGTACTGCAATTTCGCCATCCGCGCGGCATTGCCACTGGCATCGGCAGCTTCCTGCAAACGCTGCACGCGCTCTACCGCTTTCACATACCGGCTCAAACTCGTCTCAACATCCGCCAAGGCGGTCAACACGGTCTGTTCATAGGTCGCCAAGGCCTGCTGCTGACGCGCATCCGCCTGCCGCACAAGCGCCCGTACCCGACCAAAATCAATCAGCGGCAAACTCACCGTGCCGCCCACACTCCACGCCTCATTGCTACCGTTGCCCAGGTCCTGCAAACCAAACAGACCGGTAAGGCTCACCTTGGGGAACCAGTTGGCAATGGCCACGCCCTGGTCGGCCACCGCGGCCTGCAACGCACGCTCGGCGGCACGCACATCCGGCCTGCGTTCCAAAATCGTGGCCGGTACATCTACCAGCACACGCGGCGTCACTACCGGCACATCCTGAATGCCACCAATGGTCTGCGCAATTTCCACCGGCTGTGCACCCACCAGAATCCCCAACGCATTCACACTCGCAGTTAGGTTAGATTCGATCAACGGCAGAGCCGCCGCCGTATTCGCGGCCAACGCTTCGTTCTGCGCAACAACCAGACGACTCACCACACCTTCGCGCTGCTGGGCCTGTACCAACTTCAAGGTCTCACGCTGGTCCGCCAGATTCTGCCGCGCAAACGCCAGCTGCTGCTGCAAACGGCGTACATCCAAATACCCGCTGGCCACATCTGCCAACAACCGCAAACGGGTCGCTTCGGCTTCCGCCACAGTTCCCCCCAAACGCGCACGTGCCGCCTGCGCCGCTCTGCGGTTCCCACCAAACAGATCGATCTCCCAAGACGCATCAAACACGGCCGAACTGGTCGTATTTAACCGGTTCGTGGCATTCGCATCGCCACGCGTCCCCTGCGCCGTGCCACCAATCTCCGGCAACAACGCCGCATTGGCCGCCAAACGCGCGCCGCGCGCTTCCGCGATACGCGCCTGCGCCACACGCAGGTCGCCGTTCCGGGTCAAGGCTTGTTGCACCAGGCTGTTCAAGGTGGTGTCATTGAACACCGTCCACCACTCGGCATCCGCCTTGGCCCCAGCAGTGTCCACATACATGCCGCCACCTTGCTCAAAGCCCATCCATGCCAGCGGCATGCTCAACAACGGACGCTCATACTCCGGCCCCACGGCAGGGCCCACCGAACATCCCGCCATTAACACCGCCATGGCTACGGTCGAAGTCCAACGCATCATCTTAGTGGCTCCCCTTCTTCTCCGTTACCGGATGTTCAACCGCCGTCTTCGGCGTACGGTGCAGGTAGGTGTAAATCACCGGCAATACAAACAACGTGAGGAAGGTCCCGAACGTCATCCCACCCACGATCACCCACCCAAGCTGCTGGCGGCTTTCCGCCCCAGCACCGGTCGCCAGTGCCAACGGCACGGCACCCAGCACCATCGCACCGGTGGTCATCAAAATGGGGCGCATACGCAAGGCGGCAGATTGCTTGATCGCCTCCAGCTTGGTCTTACCGTGCATCTCGGCTTCGTTGGCAAACTCCACCAACAGAATACCATGCTTGGTAATTAGCCCCACTAACGTCACCAGCCCGATCTGACTATAAATGTTCAGGGTATTTCCGGTCACATACAATGCCAGCAACGCCCCCAACATCGAGAGGGGCACCGTAAACAGAATGATGACCGGATCCACAAAGCTCTCAAACTGCGCGGCCAATACAAGGAAGATGAACAACAATGCCAACGCAAACGTCAGCACCATCGCCGAGCCGGTCTCCTTAAACTCGCGTGTCTGACCACGGTAGTCGATCATCGTCGTGGCAGGGAACACTTCGCGGACGGCATTTTCGATATACGCCACCCCTTCACCCACGCTGTAACCAGGTGCCACGTTGCTGGTAATACCCACCGAGCGGATGCGGTCAAAGCGGTTCAGGTCACGCGGCGCCACAGTGGTCTCCATGGTCACAACATTCGAAAGCGGAACCATCGCCCCACTGGCACTCCGCAGGGTGATCATCCCCAGATCGCTGGCATCCACACGCTGGTCGTCATTGACCTGCAGCATCACATCATATTGCTCGCCATTATATTTGAAGCGAGTGATCTGACGTCCGGCCAGCATTAACTCCACGGCACGTCCGGCCTCACCGGCACTAATGCCAAGGTCAGCAAGCTTCTTACGGTCAAGCTGCACCCGCAGTTGCGGTGTATTGATCTTCAGGTCGTTCTCCAACCCAACCAGATTCTTGTTCTCGCCAAGCTTCACCATCAAACGCTGCATGTCTTCAGCAATCACCGGATATTCACGGTTGTCCTTCAACACCATTTCAATGGATTTCGAGTTCCCACCGGCACCAAGGCTCCCCGGCGTATTCGGAATGATCAACATCCCGGGAATAGCCCCCACCAACGGACGCATCATATTTGCGATCGCAATACTGTTCACATCACGCTCGGCCCAGTCATCCAGCGCGATGAATCCAAAACCTTGGTTCGCCAACGGCAAACGCCCGCTCCCGATCCCCACGACAAACCCGAAGGTTTTAACGTAATCAATACCCTTCAAGACATTCTCAAGCTGTTGACCATACGCGTTCATATAGTTGGTGGTGGCTCCCTCCGGCCCGATGATCACCATAAACAAACGACCACGGTCCTCGATCGGCGAAAGCTCGCTCTTCAAACTGGTGAAAGTCACATAAATCGCACCGCCCAGCAGCACCATGCCCACTAACACCATCCAGCGTACCTTCAGCACATGGTCCAACCCCCGTGCATAAGCCGCTTCCATACGCTTGATCTGGTTCTCAATACGCTGCGCCCATTTCCCATGGCCCACATGACTATTCAGCAACCGGCCGCTCATCATCGGGCTTAAGGTCAACGCGACAAAACCGGAGATCATCACGGCACTCGCCAACGTCAACGCAAACTCGGTAAACAGTTTACCCGTGCGGCCCTCCATGAACGCGATCGGCACATACACCGCCGCCAATGTCAGGGTCATCGCGATCACAGGAAAAGCGATTTCACGGCTCCCCTGGAACGCCGCCTGAATCGGCTCCATCCCCTCTTCAATGTGGCGGAAGATATTTTCCAGCACCACAATCGCATCATCCACCACCAAACCAATGGCCAGTACCAGCGCCAGCAAGGTCAGCGTGTTCACACTAAAGCCCATCATCTGCATTAGGAAGAAGGTCCCGATCAAACTCACCGGAATCGTCACCAACGGGATCAACGTCGCACGCAAACTCCGCAAGAACACCAGAATCACCAACACCACCAATACCACCGCTTCCAATAAGGTATGGAACAC
This sequence comes from Pseudomonas fluorescens, assembly GCA_003241595.1. Lineage (GTDB taxonomy): Bacteria > Pseudomonadota > Alphaproteobacteria > UBA2136 > UBA6156 > UBA6156. The sequence goes on along the minus strand of QFOU01000006.1, from coordinate 32,780 downwards.
CGCTTTAATGCTCACATCAATAAAGATGGTTGTATCATTCCCCACCTGAATCTTTACACCCGCCGGTAGCGTCGCCTGTAACTCCGGCAGCAAATTCTGCACGCCCTGAGCAATGGTCAGCGGGTTGGCCACTGCTTGCTTCACGATCCCTAACCCAACAGTCTGCTGGCCCATGTATTTAAAGGTCGTGGTATCATCAGCCACGCCCACATTCACAGTAGCTACATCAGCAAGCCGGATCTGCGCCCCGTTGCGCGTGGCAACCACCAGTTCTCTGAATTCTTCAGCTGTATTCAGGTCAGTATTGCTCTGCACGGTAAATTCACGACCCGCACCTTCCACCTTACCACTCGGCACGTCGATGTTCTGGCTTTCCAGTGCAGTGGCAATATCCTGCGGCGTCAGGTTGTAGGCGGCTAACCGAATGGGGTCCAGCCAGATCCGCATCGCATACGTCCGTGCGCCGAACAGGTTTACTTCGGCGACACCTTCCAGGGTCTGCAAACGGTCCTGCACATACCGGTCGGCCAAGTCCGAAAGCTGGGCCGCACTCATCCCGTTGTCCGAGGTCAGCACCAACCATATGATCGGCGAACTATCCGCCTCCACCTTGGCAATGATAGGCTCCTCCACATCGTCCGGCAAACGGCCGCGCGCACGGCTCACTTTGTCGCGCACTTCCGCCGCCGCATCGTCAGGGTTACGACTCTGCACAAAGTTGATGTTGATGATACTCGCACCTTCACGGCTGGTGCTCGACATGAACTTGATGCCCTCGATCCCCGCTAAACTATCCTCCAGCGGCTTGGTCACCTGACTTTCCATGATCTGCGCATTGGCACCCGAGTAACTCGTGGTCACCGTTACCACCGGTTCATCAATGTTCGGATATTCCCGTACCGCAAGGCTGGTGTATCCCACCAATCCCAGCAAAACGATGATAAGACTCATCACCGTGGCCAATACCGGCCGCTTGATCGAAATATCCGAAAGTAACATCCGCTTGCCCCCGTCCCCTAACCTAGCGTAATTCTTCAACCGCTTGCGGCGCCACGCTCACCGCGGTCGGGCTAAGCAACTTCACCGGCATAAGGGGCGCCTGCAACTTCTGCTGACCGGCCGTCACAACCTGGTGGCCCGCCGCAATACCACGTACGATCTGCGCCTTGTTCTCACTGCGTAGCCCCACATCAACCGTGGTACGGCTGGCCATCACGGCACCGCTTTCATCGGTCACAATGACATACACGAATGTAGTATTCCCCTGCGGCACCAGTGCCTGATCCGGCACAATAACCGCTTCACTCACACTCTTTACCGGCACCCGCACGCGCACGAATTGACCGGCCAGCAGATGCCCCTTTTCATTATCCAGCAGAACCTTGCCTTCCAACGTGCGGCTGGCCGGGTCCACGCGCCCGTCCAGCGCATCCACCACACCATCAACCTGAGCCGTCGCCCCCGTCACCACTACCGGCGCACCCACGGTCAAACTCGCCGCCTGTGCCTCAGGCACCTTGAAGGTCGCTTTCAGTGTGGCATTGTCGGTCAGCGCCACCAGCAATTCACCGGGCTGCACCAGGTCACCCACACTCACCTGCGCAATACCGGCACTACCGGCAAACGGTGCTGCAATTCTAAATTTGGCCAAGTTCGCTTTGGCCATCTGGATGTTGGCCTTCTCCAGCTTGGCCTGCGCCACCGCCTGATCCACTTGCAAGGCACTCGCAGCCCCCACGTCCACCAAACGCTTGTAACGGCCCACGTTGGCTTCGGCCAATTCGTAAGAAGCTTCGGCCTGTGCCAGCGTCGCGCGGGGCACGCTGTCATCCAGAACCACCAACGATGCGCCCTTGGCCACGGTGTCACCGTCCCTGAAATTCACCGCCACAACCCGACCGGTCACTTCACTCCGCAATTCCACACCGGTGTTGGCCGCCACCTGACCGGCCACCTGCAAGGTCTCCGCCATGTCACCGGCAACGGCAGGCGCCACTTCTACAGCCACACCACCACCAGCTTTCGGAGCCTCCTTGGCCACCGGCTGCGGACGCATCATCCACCACGCCGCAACAGCCGCGATCAAGGCAACGGGAACAACCCACAGCCATACCGACGATGATGATTTTGCTGATGCACGCGCCATGAACGCTCTCCCCTTATTCTTCCACGCAAAGGATATATGCCAAACCCCTAAAATTCAAATCCAACGCCCTCAAAAAGGGCGCCAAACTGAGGCATTCCTCCACTAACTGAGGCCACCCTAACGGTTGGTGAACGGCCGCGTCAATAATTTATTCCGTGTTTCCAGTAATACGAACCAAGCTCACCGTGCCTTTGTTCCGCTTCGCCGCGTTATCTGGCAACGCTTTATGTGTGAACCCATGCATATAAATGATCTCCACCGTCACCGGTATGCGTCCGTCCGGCCGGCCGAAGCGCGCCCGGTATGCCTCTTCCATCGCCGCCATCTTCCGCGGCGTCATCAACCCCTTGCGACGACGGGTACTGAAATTTCCCACACCGTGCGCACGCAGGCTTTTGTAGAGGGCCGGAAAATCCGCGAACGTCACTGTCACAACATCGCGGTCGATCACCGGCAGATCCAACTGGAATTTCTGTAATAAACCGCCCGCCTCGCGCACGTCGGTCAACGGGATGACATGCCCCGTGGCCTCCCCCACATCAGCCCAGGCCTGCCGGAATTCCCGAAAACTGTCCAACCCGAGGGTGGTCGCCATCAGCAAGCCTTCCGGCTTCAGGTTTTTCACGCATTGCCAGATGAATACCGGCACATCCTCCACCAACGGCAGAACCATATCCACCACGATGGCATCATAAACACCCGTATCCTCAACAACAGCCCGCCCATTCACCCGCAATACACGCTCACGTGCACCTTGCGCTTCACTCAAACGTTCATTCAAACGGCGTGTGAACTCAACGCGCACAGGGGCATCACCAATCTGAGCCTCGCGGCGCAGAATCTGCTGCATATCGAATAGATTTTCAGTCATAATGAGGGTATGCATAAGCCATTCGCGCCCCAAAGCCAACCCCTCTGCCAAAGCCTTGCCAATGCCCTCAGCCTGCATGTCTGGCGCCCCTTGCGCAGCGTTACCCGCCGGCTCGCCGCCGAACTCTGGCCCTCCCAGTGCCCCGGCTGCCGCAAGGTCTTACCGGCAACCGAACCCCTTGCCTTCTGCGCCGAATGCTACGGCAAACTCCCGTGGTGGAATACCTCCCGCATCCTGGCCCCTCAACTGCCGGCCGCACTCAACAGCTTTACGGCCCCATGTCTGTATGAAGAACCTCTGCGCGAGGCCATCATCCAGTTCAAGTTCCACCGCGCCACACCGTTCGCCAAACCGCTGGGCAAACTCATGCTGCCACATATGCCGTCCACACCGATGCTGATCGTGCCCGTGCCCAGCCATCCCAGCCGCACCTCGCAACGCCATTACAACCACGCGGTTTTGCTGGCCCGCTACCTCGCCAAACATAGCGGATTCCCCCTTAACATCACCGCCCTCAAACGCCTCACCAAAGGGTTGCCCCAAGCTGCCAAAACCCGCGCGTCACGGCTCAAACTTCCCTCCACAGCGTTCGAGGCCGACGCCAACATCTTCCTCGACCAGACCGTCCTGCTCATCGACGACATCTACACCACCGGCGCCACCGCCAAAGCCTGCGCCCTCGCGCTTAAAAAGGCTGGCGCGCACGAAGTTCACATGCTCACGCTCGCCTACACCGCGCCCCATTAAACTCCACAAAAAACCCGCCGGAAAAAATCCGGCGGGGCAGTCATCGCAATTAAGGTTTCGGCTACCAGCGGTGGATCAACGCCCCCCGCTCCGCCATTTCCCGGTTCTCCGAGAAGTGGGCATATTCCAGCCCCACCGGTGCCAGTCCGTGGTTCCCGTCGATCTTCTTCAGATCGGCCGGAATCCGTGCGAACTCGGCCTGGTAACGCGCGCGCATGGCCTCATCGGTCAGCAGGCTTGCACCCACGTACCGCTCACCCGTGGCGAGAGTATTATCCAGCAGCGGCACCATCGGCTGCCGCACGGTGGTCCCCACGGCATAGGTACGGTTTTTACCGTTGCCCAACCGGCGGGATTCCAGCTCGCGCGTCAGCTTGCCGTCCTGCAGGATCAACTCGCTGCGCGCCAGATCGACCTCGACATAGGCCTCCCGACCCTCCGCCTCGGCGTCACTCAGTACCCACAGGTCCAGCATCCCGCCCCGCGAGGCTTTCTCCGGCATGTCGGAGATCTTGATGCTGCTGTAGCGAAGGCCGCGGGGGTTTTCCCCAAAGCCGAACTTGGTGACGATATCGGTGCTGATCGACACTTCCAGCGGGCTTCCCGCCCGCCCCGTTTCACCACGGGGCTGGAAGTATTCGCCGATGCCGGTCACATCGAACTGCGCGCCCGATTGCACGATGTTCTGCATGTTGATGGCACGCAACCCACCGGTCAGCGAGATCTTGAGATGTTCAAGACCATTCGCCCGCAACCGTTGCTCGATGTATTTACTGCCCTTGCCGAGGTCGCCGGAATCCAGCCGCACGCCGTAGCGCTTGGGATGGAATTCCTTCAGCACGAGGATCGCCGCTTCCAGACCGATTTCCAGAATCGCCAGGTCCAGCAACAGCGTGCCGTCTTCCGGATAGCACCGCATGAACTCGCGGTAGGCATGGCACAGCGCTTTCACGTTGTCGGCACGGCTGGTCTCCTTGGCATCCGGATGCAGATCGAAATACTGCATCACCTTCAGCCCCAGATACCAGTGGTCCATGGTGCCCACCGGGGTGGTCCCATTCGCCCGTGCCACCGCCATGTTGGAGGTCAGAACCCCCATGGCATTGGCGATATCACCAGTCATCAAACCCGTAATATCCGCCGAGCGCCGCATGGAATTATCCGCAAACGCCACTTTGCCGCCCGAGGCCCAGAACAGCCGCGAGATCTTCGTTGCAATGCCGATCGCCCGACGGCTGGTGTCATTGATGATAGAATCCACCCATTTGGTCGCCAGCGGCGGACCACTGACACGCGCAAGCGGGCCGGAAAAGATCACCGCACCGTCCGGAATCCCATCGATCCGGATCGGCAACGGCCGCCCCCGCAATTTGTCGAGGTAGACATTCCCGAACAAACGCTTGCCGTCCTTGTTGACCAGACGCGCCGCCCAGTCGATGAACGCGTCGTCATAGACCATGTCGGCGATCACCGGCAACACATAGCGCCATCCGGCCATGATGGCGTAGGTTTCCCGGCCATCGCCGCGCAGCACCATATTGCCCACGGTATGCCAGTCCTCCATATCCATCAGCAGTTGACCGGTGGTCAGCTGATAGAAGTCGGCCAGATCCGCCGAAGCGAATTCATTGCCGTCCTTCAAAAAGTTCACAATTCGCTGTGTTACAGTTTTCACGACAGTCTCCTTCGTGTGAAAAGCAGTTCAGATGCAGCCAGTCCCATAGGAAATACAGGGGTTTTTAGCTATCCCCAGCCTATGTGTATTCTATGTTAAATTCAAAATTTATTTATGAATACAATTTATGCTCGCGAATGTACTCAAGCTGTTTTTCGGTCAGCCACGGGGTGGGTTGCCCCTTGCCGATCGCCCGCCGCATCTGGGTGCTGCTGGCAGGCCCACCGGGCATATCATCAAAGATACGCCACCGCCCCTGCGGCACCACACCGGTACCGCTCTTATCCTCCACATCGGCAAGTGTCTTCGCCGCTTCGGTATTGTTCAATACCGCCGAACCCGGTCGCGGAATCACCAATATCCCACAAAAATCGAGTGTCTCACGGTAACGCCCCCATTCATGGAAGTGCTGCCAGTTGTCGCTACCCATCACAAACGTGAACGGCGTGGTCGGATAGATCTCCCGCAAGTGCGTCAGCATGTGCAACGTGCGCAGCTCTTCACCGTACACATTCATCCACGCTTCGGCGTCGGAAAGCTCCAACCACGGCCTGCGCCCGATCAAGATCCGCGCCAACGCCATGCGGTGTTCAAAGCTGGTTTCTGCGGTGTTCTTGAACGGGTTCTGCGGCGTGATCATCATGATCACCCGCTCATATCCCAAGTCCTGCAGCGCTTCCGCCACCTTCAAATGCCCTTTGTGGGCCGGGTCGGCACTCATGCCTAAAATCGCCACGGGCGGCTGGATGAATTTGGTCATGCGCCACTATAGGCAAAGCAGCAGGCGCTTCCAAGTTAAAACTCGGAAGCGCCTGCCTCTATGGCTCTACAGCCTCGCTATTCATACAATCGGTTATCCCGAACATACACATTCTGTGCGTCGGTCAAATGCTCACTCGCCCGCCGCATCTTCAAGTTCTCTCTCACACCGGTCGAACTGGCCGGATGATCGATCGGGGCACTCGCCACCCGCCAGCACCCCACCGGCACCGGCCCGTCTCCGGCAAAATGCCGGTGGGCCAACGCCTGTGCCGCAGGGCAAGCCAGCACGCAGTTTGTCCACGGTTCACGCGGCAAAATCAGCAAACTGGCAAGGGCCGGAATCTCCATAAAGTTCGTCCACGTATGGAATCCCTTCTCAGCATCCGCCCACGCATCCGCGCCCAACACAAAGGTGAACTCCACCTCCGGCATCCGCTCCCGCAAGGCACTCAGTACCGTGTGGGTTCGCAGGTCGGGGTCATGCACGGCTACACCGGCTTCAAAATCACACACCTCCAGCCAGTCTTCGTGGCCCTTGGTCAGCAATCTCGCCAGCTCGCGGCGATGCCAATAAGGCACCGCCGCAGCCTGTTTCAGGGGGTTCTGCGGGGTGATCATCAACCACACCCGCTCATACCCCATGGCCCGTATCGCCAGCGCCACCGCTACGTGGCCCAAGTGCATCGGGTCACCGGAAAGACCGAGTATGGCAATACGCATTACGCCGCCACCCGGTCCAGCCACAACCGGTTCCGGTCGGCCATCTGCGCCAGCGCAGCATAGGCATACCGTTCATGGTCATGATGAAAGTCCGTCGGCAGTCCGATCAGATCCTCCGGCGTCGGGTTATCCACCTCCCACCGAATATCGACCGCCCGCAACGGCGCACTGGTCTCCTTGCTCGTCGGCAGGTTGCACAGGGCAACCTCTTCGGGCTCGGTCACCGCAAGGCCGTAATACACACCCGTATGGAAGGTATTGCCATACGGGTCCTTCGGCTTGTGAATGCTCGCACCGAACAGGTACTGCATGTTGTTGAACAGCACCTCGCGCGGCAGCACTTTCAAAATACCGGGCACTTCCTGCACGCTTTCGCGCACAGCGCCGGTTTCCAGCCGTATGATGGCGCCATCAGGTTTAGTACCCAACAGCGCTAACGGCATCCAGCCGCCCGAGGTAATGCCGCTTCCGGCACCCACCCCCTCGGCACGGCTGGAAATCGGCACCCGCAAATGACGCGGCCCCAGCACGCGGTAAGCGATCAAACCGCTCCCCACGCCAGATTTAGGAAATTCATTCGCCATGGTTCATCTCCTTGGTATGTCAAAATACAGGGTGGCGATACTCTCATACCGCCACCCATGTTCCTCAGGCCATCAGTTCATCCATCAACGCACGCACGCGTCCGTCTTCGGTATCGAGAGGTTTCCACCCCGCCTTGTCCAGCGGGAAACGACGGTCCTTATCCAGGTCGCCACCATGCCACCGGATACCGGGGCACGCCTGACGCCGCTTGAACTCGCTCATGTCCACCAGATCATAAACCCGCTGGATGGTCTCGCGCGGAATCCCCTTGAGGAAGATCTCGCGTGGTACCTTCCGCAGCTCCACGATCTGGAACAGCACTTTGTCCAGCACCGGATACGGCGGCAGACTGTCGCTGTCGAACTGGTCGGGCCGCAGCTCGGCGCTGGCGGGTTTGTTCACCACCTTCAACAGCACGTCGGCCGCATCGGTGTTGCCCAGCTCACGGTAGCGCTGGGCACGGAACCGCCCGTGGTCGAACACCTCGGTCTTGTACAGGTCTTTAATGGGGTTGAACGCCCCGTTCATGTCGCCGTACAAGGTGGCATAACCCACCGCCATTTCGCTCTTGTTGCCCGTGGTCAACACCCAGCCTTTCCCCATATTGGAGGCCGACATGGTGTTAAGCCCGCGCAACCGCGCCTGCAGGTTTTCATCCGTGATGCCTTCCACCGGCCCGAGGACCGACAGAAGGGCACGAATACTCTGGAGCGAATCCTCGATCTCCAGCGTCTCCATCCGCACACCAAGTGCATCGGCAAACCGCCGCGCATCATTGCGTGAATGGTCCGACGAAAAGCCGGACGGCTGACTGATCGCCAACACATTATCGGCACCCAGCGCATCCACGGCTTCAGCCAGAACGACGGTCGAATCGACACCGCCTGAAAGCGATACCACCGCCCGTCCACGCCCGTACCGTACATAGTCCATGCCGGTCTGGAGGTGGTCATAGCGTTCCTGCTGCAACGTGCGGTCCCGCACCGGCTTATCAATGTCCACCTCTCCCACCGCCTGGCCGTCAAAGGCAAAAACGATATGAGCGTCGGTGAACATGTCCGCCATCTGCGGGGCCTCGCCGGGCACCATCAGTACCGAGCGGCCATCAAAGACCAACTCGTCCTGACCGCCCCAGCGGTTCACGTACAGCAACGGCAGCCCGGTCGCCGCCAGAATGGCATCGATCACCGCCTTCCGCCGCCGCCACTTGCCCACGTTGGAGGGCGAGCCGTTCGGCGAAAGTAAAATCTGCGCACCTTGCTTCCGCAACTCCACGCACACTTCGGTGGTCCAGATATCCTCGCAGATCGGCACACCATAAGTAATGCCTTTCCACGCATACACGCTGGCCCGCCCGCTGCTAAACGTCCGCGCTTCATCAAACACCGAAGTGTTCGGCAACTTCACCTTGGTGAACACGTGCAGGATCTTTCCCCCGCTCGCCAGTACCACGGCGTTGTAACGCTTGCCGCCGGAAAGCAGCGGCAGCCCGATCAGCGCCGCCGTAGTCTCGTCCAGCACTGGCAGAATGTCCTGTATCAGATGCGTCCAGCAATCAACGATGAACGCATCGGTCAGCACCTGATCCTGTAACGGATACCCACTCACCGCCATTTCGGGGAAAAGCAGCATCACCGGCTGGGCACCATAACGGCCCCGCACCGACAGGATCTCATCCCGCATGAAGGCACAATTAGCCCCCAACGCGCCGACACGGCTCTTGAACTGTACCCCGACAATAATGTGGGGTTGGTGAGTCAGAGTTTTCATAATTCAAGCCCTCCTTTGATTGGCTTGGGAAGTCGTATGATGTGACTTTTTACGTCTGACTTCACTCTGCATGATTAACTTGTATACCACAATAGATTCTAAATTTTATATTGTATATTTTTACAAACAACTGTTAGATGGAGATGAGCCAAGCTCGCATCTCCACTCTATTTCCAGTCCAAGGAGGGCCGATCTAATGAAAACTGTCCGCAACACGCCGGCATGGTTCGTACCGGGTAAAATGGTCACCCTGATCACCGACAAGAGCCGCGGCTTCGGCACACCGGGCCTGCCACTCTACGTACCGGGCGCCGAAACGACGATCGAGGCCACGCAAAACTTCCTCGACCGCATCGACCCCTTCGTCATGGCCCACGTGCCCCACGCCGACACACACTTCAAGGCCGAATACCCGCACAGCAACGAAGCGCAGATCTTCCCCGAACACCAGCTCTTCGATACCGAAGAATGGGAATACCTGCTCACCTTCATGCACATGCGCGCCCGCGTCGCCTGGATCTTCAAGAACGTCTTCGATATCGGCGGCAAGGTCACCGACTCCGGCGTCGATCCGCGCAAGGTGCTGGCCGAGATGACCGACCCGCTGGAACGCAAGTTCTTCAAGGGCCTGTTCCATGTCGCGGAAGGTGATCCCGCCGATCCGAGCAACATGACCTTCGGCCACCACCGCGACTCATTCTTCTACGACCTGACGCAGAAGGAAGCGGTCACTTCGCTGCACATGGGCGACGCCACCGACTACTGCGTCCGCGATGCCCTGAAGTACGTCCTCTCATGGGGCCACTTCAAGCACGTGGTGCTGCTCACCGATCTCACGCACGGCATCTACAACACCACCCTCCCCGGCGGCGTCGCCAACCTGCAGGAGCTCATCGCCACCGATCCAGTCCTGAATGAAGGCTCGGCCAACGGCCGCCTCGTGCTCGCCACGTCCGACGAAGTGCTCGGCTACCTGCCCACCGCAGAGGCCGCCTAGGTTACCCGAAATCGTCCCTTTACGAATCCCGAAGAGGGCGGCCCCGCGCCGCCCTCTTTTTGCAGGCCTCCCACCACTAAAATTCCTTACATCAATAACACTTGCGGAACACTGTGTGCACTTCTACATTAACAAGGTTAACACAGTATCAATACGGAGAATCCCCATGACCACCCACCGCATCCTGCGCACCACCGCTCTTGCCTCCGCTCTCATCGCTCTCGCCGCTCCGGCCATGGCCGAGGAAGAGATCTACCAAGACGTCGTCGTGATCCAGACCACCACTGTCACCACCGCCAGCGCCGACCAGGGCTTCGACACCATCGAACCCGCCGCCGGCCCCACAACCTATGGCCAGCACAACACCTTCCCGTCCACTCAACAACGCGAGTACGAAATGCACCGCTACGACGACGCCAACTACAAAGGCTAAGGCTCACTTCCCCCTACAAAGGCGCCCACCGGCGCCTTTTTTCGGAGCATCTCCCCCACAATACCATTTGCACCCCACGGTAACTTATGGCAGAAGCATCTCCGGTGCCGGCTTAGCACAGTGGTAGTGCAGCGGTTTTGTAAACCGAAGGTCACGAGTTCAAATCTTGTAGCCGGCACCATTCTAATTCAATTGGTTCTTTAACCCCGCCTTACAAACCTTCCCATTCCGGAAACCGCCCCGCCTCGAATATGTTATAAAAGCACGTGGCCTTCGGCTCATTACGTTTATCAAGGGGAGAATAATCATGAACTACACACGCACCTTTATGCTGCTCGCAGCCCTCACCGCGCTGTTCGGCGCCATTGGCTACCTGCTCGGCGGGGCCAACGGTATGCTCATCGCACTGGTTATCGCCGTCGCCACCAATATTGGCTCGTACTGGTTCTCCGATAAGATCGTCCTGAAAATGTACGGCGCCCAACCGGTCGCCAGCGGATCACTCTACGATCTCACTGCCCGCCTCGCGCGCAACGCAGGCCTGCCCATGCCTAAACTTTATATTATTGAAAACCCGCAACCCAACGCCTTTGCCACCGGGCGTAATCCCCAAAACGCCGCCGTCGCGGTCAATACCGGCCTGCTGGATATCATGACCGAAGACGAAGTCGCCGGTGTCGTCGCCCACGAGCTGGCACACATCCAAAACCGCGATACCCTCATCATGACCATCACCGCCACTCTCGCCGGTGCCATCTCCATGCTGGGTAACTTCGCCATGTTCTTCGGCGGCAGCCACAATTCCGAAAACCGCCCCAACCCCCTCATCGGCCTGCTGGTGATGATCCTCGCCCCCCTCGCCGCCATGGTGGTGCAAATGGCCATCTCCCGCACGCGGGAATACAGCGCGGATAAACGCGGCGCCGAGATCACCGGCAACCCCCTCGGCCTCGCCAACGCGCTGCGCAAACTGGAACAAGGCTCCCGCCACATCGACAACCACACCGCCGAAAACAATCCCGCCACCGCGCACATGTTCATCATCAACCCGCTGCATACCCGCGCCACCGACAACCTGTTCTCCACCCACCCCAACACCCAAAACCGGATCGCTGCACTGGAAGCCATGGCCTCCGGCACCCCGGTCACCCGTACACGCACCCTTAATCTCTGGCGCAAATCCTAACCAAACCGAATCCGTATGCACATTTTTTAGGCGGCGTGGAACTTCCCACGCCGCTTGCGCTTTTAGCATCATCACCCCAAGCCAAAACCCAATGGTTGTAAATGTAAGTATAGGATAAACCCAATGAATATGTTCGTCGTCACCGCCTCCGCCCTCACCGCCATCCTCATCGTCGCCTGTAGCTCGTCGCCCGAGCCCGTCGCCACCAAAGGCCAGGAGGTCATGGATCTCCAAAACGCCTACAAAAACCGCGCCATCACCCCGGAGGAATACGAAGACCAAAAAGAAGAAGTCCTCGACCGCTAACCCTACCACCCGCTCCCGATTGCGCCCGCCTTACTTGGCGGGCGCTTCTCTATTTTGGCCTTCGTATTTCCCTCTATCCGCGCTATCCTAAGCGCAACGCAACGAAAGGCCCGCGCACCTCCCATGAGCACATTTACCGTAGTATTGGTATTACTCGTCGCCGTCCTCGCCAGCAGCTTCCTCCTGCGCGCCTCGCGCCTGCCCATTCCCCTGCCCTTGGCCCAGATCGCCGTCGGCATGCTCCTCGGCCTCATCCCCTCCCTGCGCGTGGAATTCGATCCCCAGGTCTTCTTCCTGCTCTTCCTCCCCCCACTCCTCTTCCTCGATGGCTGGCGCATCCCCAAAACCGACCTCCTGCGCGATGCCCGCATGGTGCTCGGCCTCTCACTCGGATTGGTCGCCTTCACCGTCATCGGCATGGCCTTCTTCCTGCACTGGCTGGTGCCCGCCATGCCGCTGGCCGTCGCCTTCGCCCTCGCCGCGATCCTGTCGCCGACCGACCCCGTGGCCTTTAGCGCCGTCGCCGCCAAGGCCCCCATCCCCAAACGCATGATGCACATTCTGGAAGGCGAATCCCTCCTTAACGATGCCACCGGCCTGGTCTTCTTCCGCTTCGCCGTGGCCGCCGCCCTCACCGGCGCGTTTTCGGTCACCGAGGGCATTACCACCTTCCTCCAACTCGCCATCGGCGGCATCGCCATCGGCGTGGGCATCACCTACAGCATCGTCCGCGCCAAGAACTGGGTCTCCAAACGCTACGGAGAAGAACCCGGCGTCCAGATCCTCATCAGCCTGCTCATCCCCTTCGCCGCGTACATGGCGGCCGAGCACGTGCACTGCTCCGGCATCCTCGCCGCCGTCGCCGCCGGTATCACTATGGGCATTGCCGAGTTCACCGGCCAGTCCGCCATGGCCATCACCCGCATCCGCCGCAATGCGGTGTGGGATACGGTGCAATACACCCTCAACGGCTTCATCTTCGTGCTGCTGGGAGAGCAATTCCCCAGCATCCTGATGGACACCACCGGCATCCTGGGGCTGGACCATCACCCCAGCCTGCCGGAACTCCTCCTCTACGTGGTCATCATCACCACCGCCCTCATCGCCCTGCGCTTCCTGTGGGTCTGGGGCTCATTCCAACTGCCCATGTTCCGCAACGCCTTCGGCCGCCGGGCAGAGGATAAACCGAGCTGGCAACTCATCACCGCCATGTCGCTCGCCGGCGTGCGCGGTGCCATCACCTTGGCCGGTATTCTGTCACTGCCATTGTTCATGAACGACGGCACACTCTTCCCACTCCGCGACTTCGCCATCTTCATCGCCGCGGGCGTCATCGTGCTGTCCATGCTGGTTGCCACCATCGCCCTCCCCTATGTCCTCAAGGATGTGAAGGTGATGGGCGAAGGCGGCCACCGCACCCGTGCCGAACGCGCCCGCCGCGTCTCCGCCCACGCCGCCATCCGCGCCATCGAAGAAGCCCAACACAAAATGGCCGAAGGCCGCAGCGATGCCGACCTCTACACCGAGGCCGCCGCCCACGTCATGGAGCACTACCGCCTCCGCCTCGAACGCAACGCCGCCAACCGCAGCAACAAGAAACACCAACAGAAGATCGAGAGTATCGAACGCGAACTGATCCTCATCGCCCTCAAGGCCGAACGCGCGGAACTCAACCGCATGACCCGCGCCCGCAAGCTCGACGAAGACACCACCCGCCGCCTCATCCGCGAACTCGACCTCGCCGAAGCCCGCTTCTTATAGACTGCTATACATGCTTAGTTAAAACTATCCATCAGAGTTAAGATGATCAATTTCTATAAATGAGTTAATTATGAATATAAGATTAGCCATTAAAAATGATGCAAATAAACAGAGAAAAAGCATCATAAAATTAAACGTATAACACTCAAAATTCAACAGCAAATAAATAAGACTCATCAGGGTAATAACAAACAAAACCACTGTAAGACTATTCATTGTCTGCCAAATCTTTTTAGATTGAGAATTTTGCCTTAAGGATTTAAATATAGGCTTTTCAATATATCCAGCTAAAAAAGTAAAAGAAGCAATTGTAAATCCAGCCAAAACTCCAGCAACAGATGCTAGAGTCACGAAAAAATCATTTAGATTATCTACTGATCTAAAAGCTATAGGCCATGGGTGAAATTGAATGTACGCAACAATAAAATCTGAAAATCCCAGAGCAAAAACTGCATTCCAATATATAAAATCTCGCTTATAAAATTTTAACATTTTAAACCTATTCTATAATTAGCTCAGCACGAGTAATTGCCTCCTGATTTTCAGCAAATGCATCTTCAATTGCTGCATAAGCAGAGTTTGAGTCTACACTCCTATTAGAATTTATTTGAATCATTTTACGAGGAAAAACTAATTGTTGACTTATAAGATCCACAAACAGGCGCCGACCTTGCTGATCCTGACCTACTACTTGAATTTCATCGGCAAAATCAGCTTCATTCATCAACATAGCTTTAATGTCTGATGTATCAGCCATCCCTCTCAAATTTTTTCGCTTAATTGAGTCCTCAGCAGTAACAGTCACTCTCACATGCGCCCCCCCAGTTAAACCTCTCAAGTTTTGTAAGGATCCAAATAGAGTATCATCACCTCTTGAATCAGCAAGCTGCGCCAATCTATCCGCTGTAGTCCCTAATGTATATTCAGCAATCTTAGTAACGCGACGAATAGAATTTCTTGGGTCACGTTTCGCCAATGGATGAATACTAAATCCTGAGCCAATTAAATCTTCAGCAACTTCTCGTAGAAAACGAGAAATTTTTGATATAGAAGGCCCCCTTCCATGAACTTCGTAACCAATAATATTATTATCAAATAATACAAAATGACAGTTATCTGAAATTCCAGTTCCACTTGGAATAGATTGTCTTGTTAATGTGCTCAAATTTGCTAAATAGGGCAAATCCTGACCAATCGTTTTTATAAACTTTAAACGCTGATTCGGAGTCGTTCTGTCCACTTCACATTCAACAATAAAATTATCTGTAAATCTACAAAACTTACGATTTATATCATCTCTCAATCCCTCAGCTAGTCGAGATCGATCTAAAATATTAGGATTCGCACTGGGACCACCTAAAAAGAATTTATAAAATCGTATATTACGAGTAGTAGTATGTGGCATGGAAATTATCCCTTTGAATACAAAAATTCAATATTAAGAGAGTTTTTTCGTAAATAGCGAGACGGCTAAATGCACTTTAAATAACCAAAAAAGCATCCAGTATCTTCAATAGCTAAAAGCATTAAATGCCCTCTCTCACAACGTGAGATTGTCATACTTATTTCTGACTTGGAGGGGCACCGCCTACTAGAGCGACACCTCTCTCAAAAAACCTCAACCCAATCAACCCCCCTCGCCCACCACCCCACCTCCACCGCTTCTTTTCTTTCAAAAAATCCCTTCCCCCTCAAATACCGCCGCTCCGGTAGGCGACACGGTTTGACACACTCCCCTCCCAGTCGTAGAAGGGGGCGTAATAGCGAAAAGGAATACTCTTCTATGATCACCATCAGCCGCCTCCACGCCCACGAAATCCTGGATTCCCGCGGAAATCCAACCGTCCGCGTCATGCTCACCCTCTCTAACGGCACCACCGTTTCGGCCTGCGTCCCCTCCGGCGCCTCCACCGGCGAGCACGAGGCCGTAGAGCTGCGTGACGGCGACAAATCCCGCTACCTCGGCAAGGGAGTTCTTAAAGCATGTCAAAACGTTAACGACATTATCGCCCCCGCCCTCATCGGCCAAAGCCCCCTCAACCAAGCCGCTATCGACCAGCAAATGATCGCCCTCGACGGCACGGAAAACAAAGGGAAATTGGGCGCCAACGCCATCCTCGGCGTCTCCCTCGCCGTAGCCCGCGCCGGCGCTGCTACAGCCGGTTTGCCGCTGTATGCCTACCTCGGCGGAGCCGGTGCTCGCCGCCTTCCCGTGCCCATGATGAACATCATCAACGGCGGCAAACACGCCGACAATAGCGTGGATTTCCAAGAGTTTATGATCATGCCCGTCGGCTTCACCACCTTTAACGAAGCCCTCCGCGCCGGTACCGAAACCTTCCACCACCTTGCTAAAATCCTGAAGAAAAAAGGCTATTCCACCGCTGTCGGCGACGAAGGCGGCTTCGCGCCCAACCTGAAGAGCAACGAAGAAGCCTGCGAAGTCATCATCGAAGCCATCACCGCCGCGGGTTACACCCCAGGTAAAGACATCGCCATCGCCATGGACGTCGCCGCCAGCTCCTTCTACGAAAAAGACACCAACGGCGGCGTCTACAACCTCGCCGACTCCGGCGCAGGTTACAAAACCCGCGAGGAAATGATCGCCATGTACACCGACTGGTGCCAGCGCTACCCCATCATCTCCATCGAAGATGGCCTCGATGAAAACGACTGGGACGGTTTCGCCACCCTCACCAAAACTATTGGTGACAAGGTACAAATCGTTGGCGATGATCTCTTCGTCACCAACCCTACATTCGTCAACAAGGGTATCGAAAAGAAATCCGCTAACGCCGTGCTGATGAAGCTCAACCAGATCGGCACCGTATCGGAAACCCTTGAAGCCATCCAAAGCTGCCACAGCGCAGGCTGGCGTTATGTCATTTCGCACCGTTCCGGCGAAACCGAAGACGCCTTCATCGCTGATGTCGCCGTCGCCACCGCAAGCGGCCAGATCAAAACCGGATCGGCCTGCCGCAGCGAACGTATGGCCAAATACAACCGCCTGCTGGAAATCGAACTTGAACTCGGCAGCGCCGCCAGCTTCACCAAACCTTTCTAAGGACTAATAATTATGACAACTCACACTCTTATCCTTACCCGTCATGGCCAAAGCGACGGCAACAAACGCAACGTCTTTACCGGCTGGCTCGACCTCCCACTTACCGAACAAGGTGAGCAGGAGGCTCGCAATGCAGGCCAACGCCTGAAAGCCGCAGGCCTTACTCCCAGCGTAGCTTTTAGCTCTGAGCTTCAACGCGCAATGCGCACGTGCGACCTGATGCTGGAAGAACTTGGCCAAGCCGACCTAAGCGTTACCCGCAACTCAGCCCTCAATGAACGCGATTACGGCAATCTCAATGGTCTTAACAAAGATGAAGCCCGCGCTAAATGGGGTGAAGAGCAAGTCCATATCTGGCGCCGTGCCTACGACACCCCTCCTCCGGGCGGTGAAAGCCTGCGCGACACCGTTGCCCGCGTACTCCCCTACTATGTCAACAAAGTATTGCCACAAGTGCTATCTAATGAGACCACTCTCGTTGCTGCACACGGCAACTCGCTACGCGCCTTGATTATGGCTCTTGAAGGGATCCCCTCCGAAGAGATTCCTTCCGTTGAATTAGCTACCGGCGAGATTTACGTGTACAAGCTTGATAACGCAGCTCGCATCTTGGATAAACAAATCCTCAAGCCATAATCGAAACACTCCAAAAAGGCCCTAGGCTTACGCTCAGGGCCTTTTTTGCATGTGCTCATGTCTCTCACAACCGATCCCCAAAAACTTAGAGAGTAAATATGAGAAAATCTAAAGCTTCAACACTTGACAGTCACGGGCCGACTATGCAATTTGCACACCGCACCGTTAAGGTGTCCCGGTTGGGGAGTCGCCAAGTGGTAAGGCAGCTGTTTTTGGTACAGCCATACGAGGGTTCGAATCCTTCCTCCCCAGCCAAGTATTATATCCAGCCACATCCAATAAGATATGATTAGACAAAGCCCACCAAGGGTTTTACGCTGTTTTCATGTCCAACGAAATACACCTTCATCCAGCCAAATCCGGCCTCAGTTGGGGGTATAATTTGCGACAATATACCCCCAGCTAAGAAATATACCCCCAATGCCGCGCACAATACCTCTCACCGTCAAACAGATTGAAAACGCCAAGCCTGACCCCATGCGGGACTATAAGCTGACTGATGGGGAGAGTATGTATCTCTTTGTTACCAAAGCCGGAGGCAAGCATTGGCGTATGAAATACCGTTTCAATACTAAGGAAAAGGTATTTACGATTGGTGAATACCCTTACATTAGCCTTAAAGATGCGCGTGAGCGCCGTTTTGAGATCAAGCAAATGCTTGAAAGAGGTATCGACCCGAATTCCCATAAGCAAAACTTACGGCGAACCGCTATAGCTGAGGCCGAAAACACTTTCGAAAGCATTGCCAGGCTTTGGTTCGAATACCGAAAGGATGGCTGGTCTACCAGCTATGCTCATGACGTCATCCGCCGCCTGGAGATCGATGTCTTTCCCGCGATTGGTAAAAAGCCCATTACAAGCGTTACCACTAAAGAAGTCATCAACCTGCTCCAAGATGTAGAAAAACGTGGAGTGGGTGAGCTTGCCCGCCGCTTAAAGCAAACGATGGGAGAAGTCTTTCGTTACGGAATTATCCATGAGTTTTGCACAACTAACCCAGCCGATAACTTCAAGAGCAGAGATGTCCTTAAGAAAGTGGCCGTAAAACATTTCGCCTCAATTGAGTCGAATGAGATCCCCACTCTACTCAAGAAACTCAATCAGAATGAAGCCTGCCTGCGCCCTTTAACCCGCTTGGCCACCAAAATGCTGATGCTAACCTTTGTCCGCCCTGGTGAGCTTATCAAGGCCGAATGGGAACAGTTCGATTTAGAACATAAGCAATGGCTCATACCTGCGGCTAATATGAAGATGAGAAAACCTCACTTAGTGCCTTTATCTAGCCAGGTGATCCAAATTCTAGAAGAAGTGAAGCTCTATTCGCGCCACCAAGTCTATGTATTTCCAAGTCAACACGACCCCAAAAAGCATATGAGCGACAACACCATACGCCAGGCGTTAAACCGCATCGGATATAAAGGGGAAATGACGGCTCATGGATTCCGAGCATTAGCCACGACTACCCTGCAAGAAAAACTGGGGATCAAGTATGACTACCTTAATCGCCAGCTATCTCATACCGAAGGTAATAAAATCAGAGCTGCTTACGACAGAGCTCAGTTTTTGGAGGAAAGAACCAAAATCATGCAGGCATGGGGCGATTACATAGAAGATGTAGGAAGATAGTATGGAGGAATCACTTAGCCATAATATCGAAGCAAACAATAGATTCTTTCAAAATGAGATTTTAGGAATCCCGCACTTTAAGCATTTATCTGAGCGGCTCTATGATGACTTTGAGTTTAAAGTTTCATCTCTCATATGGAGTATGGCACCTGACTATAAAAATATAGTTAAGCTTCTCTTTTACTTTCCCAAGCAGAAAAACATCTGCATTCGCGTTAGAGATACCGAAGCTGAAGCTTTAAAGCTAACTCCCACTCAAAAAGAGCATCTCCTTTCAATCTTACCCTACCTAGTCCAAGCACGCGGGAGCGAAGAAGATTTTATAAGGGCCTTTTGTGGCCCCATAGGAATTACGGGCTATAAAGTCAAAGCAGGCCAACATATGGGGCATAACTCGACTCACGGCACGCTGGAAGAAAAACAAGCTAGGTGGAATTCCTTTCAAACAACGGTAAACGAGCTATGCCAAAAGCACCCTCAGTTATCACTAACCAGAATCCGCCAGTTAGCCGCTCAAGCGCATAGCGTTAGCTTCAAGACGATTCAAAACCGTACATTCGACCCTCGCATATTAAAAAAGTGAGGCAAGTCTCTCCACTTGCCTCAAAACTTGTCCTTATCGTACTTCATAGGCTCAGTTTGGTGCTGTTGCCGCGATAAAGGAGAAAACTCATATGTACGACCCACTACCATCCACCGGATTTGTCCGACTCTCTACAATCTTAACGGTGCTACCCATTAGCAAGTCTACCTGGTGGGCTGGAGTTAAATCGAAACGGTTTCCAGCAGGGATAAAAATCAGCCCGCGAATTACTGCCTGGCGAGCTGAGGATATTCGTAAACTGATTAGTGACTATGAAGAGTAATTTATCTCTACATAAAAAAGGGCTCCATATGGAGCCTTTTTCTTTAAGACATTTCTTTGACACTCATTAGCTTAGTGCTGCCGCTTGGATCTATATCGCAACTGCCCCTCATTTTGATTTCTAACCCAAAGCTGTTCTTGTAGCTGAAATCAATTCCCACCCAAGTATTTCCCTCTGGGAAAGTCTTAATATCTGCGGGGTACCAGCTTTCATCATACGTGGAAGGATGGTTAAGCTTTCCTTTGATCAACTCACGGCAAGCCTGAAGAGCTTTAACACCATCGAAAGGCTTAGGGAGAGCTAGAGAATTGCCCTTTTCAAGATCCTCCTTTGAGAAGCGGATGTTGAACGAGCTGTTATCCGGCCCATTGCAATGAATAAAGAAGGTGTCTTTTGCTGTGTTCTTATCTGAAGACTTGCCTACGGTATCCGCCGACAAACAAGTAGGTTCGTCTAACAGAGCTTTCCGAACGGCTGCTCTAAACATTTCCTTTTCAGAAACCGACAGAAACTCATCCGTATCAACAGCAGTTGAAATCGACTCAGCTATTTGAGCTTCTGATGTTCTCACAACAGCAGGAGAAGCTGGACTTACAATAATAGGCGCTGCTGCCGGGGCAGTAGTATTGGCATGGACTTGTTTAGGAGTATTGTCGGGTAGCATTGCTCCACCCATTATGATTGCGATAATTCCACCAGTCCCTAACAGAGTTAGCTTTAAAAGACGCTTTGAGGCTGGCTGTACGTTCGGTTCATTAGCCGCGCTAACCATGCGTTTGATCATGGTCCAACAAGCTTCAATAATTGCCCAGGCTAATAGCCCGAATCCGCCAACAATTAATATCGCAAACATTATGAATTACTCCTTTAGATGGTGGGGGGTGGGTTAGGTTCTTCCGGGCAAATTACATATGCGGGTACCGCGAGGTGCATATTCCCGCTAGTGATCGGCAAAATGGGAGGTTGCAATTTTGAGGTTGCAGGTTGCAATTTAGGTTGCAGTTTTTCATGCTTTTTTCCCGTTCATACATAACAAACAGGCCCCTTATTAGAAGAGGCCGGGTGTTAATAACCGTACAGGATACGGCGCGATGCCTTTAAGCTTACGCCTTGGACAGAACATCGCCACCCGGCCATAGGTATGCCGAGAGACGCATTCAATACGCGAATAGCACCTTGCTTGGCGGTGCCTGCCATCCTGTGAGGTTATTAAGCCCCAGAGCAGGGTCTCTGCTCCAATGGTATTATATGCTCCAATATTCTCAGTTGGCAATCATGCGATGTCCTTATAAGCTAATGGGATGCAAGTTGTTGGTGATTTCCTTAGAGCCCATTGCCTCAATAATAGAGGAGAGCATGACATTGCCCTCTTCGCTAGGTCCGCGTACAATCGATACTATTATAACTGTTATTGGATAGTAGCCGAAATTGTGTTGGACTTAGGCACAACTAAAAGACCAGATCATGGCAGCAAATTATACGGTCAGCTTAAGGAGCTATGTCGTATAAAAATATCTAATATGTCGAATGTATCTCTTACTAAAGAAGAAGAAATATTAGCAAGTATTGCTAATGATGCACTTAGTCATATTGGAAAGCCTCTAACGGAGCTTTTCGAGGCAAGAGAAGCCGCTGACTATCAAAAAGACTGTGTCATTTCTATTGGAGATGACGTGGCGCTAAAATACATAAAAAAATCTGATCGTAAAACAGAGGTCAATATCACTACACTCGAAATGCTAGAAAAAACCCAGGCAGTGAGTCAACATGCTCAAACTATTAAAACTTCATTGCAAAAGCTAGGAATAATTTAATGGGAATTATTCAAAGCAGCCAAGATATCAACGCTCTGTACAAAGCATTCTTTGAGATTTCTTCAGACTTCAAATTACTACATGGCATATTAGTAAATGCAAAAGATGGTAAGAAGCATGTACACTTGCTTACTGAAGGGAATGTAACTGAAGAAGTAAGAGATAGGTTTCGGAAATTTTTAATTGCTGCCGATAGCGAAATTTCTTTAGTAAATTTTCTTGAGACCGATGACAGAGCCTCAAAGTTGAAGGTTATGCGCGAAATTAAAATATACCAACCTATTACAATCGAAGATTTAGCTATGCATTTAAACGCAAGAAACATTCGTTTGGAATTAGCAGCTCTTAAAAATATGATCGATAGTTTACGAAAAGAAGGACACATTTACAGAAATTCAACAGGAACTTACACTCTCAGAGAAGCAGCGCTAAAAACTGTACCTCATGGTCCTTCTAAGACCAGCACTGATGTTGCGCGCGCACTTGAATTGGGAAAACGTAAATGGTAGTCTCTATTCGGTGGTGCCTGCTTGCGAGGGTTTGTATCATTCCCATTTGCAAAGACCAGACACAGAAGATCGCCGAATCGAAAGGCCGATTTTACTGCGAAAAATCGCCCTTTCGACTCGGCGATTCCAATGAAAGCATTTTTAGCTTTGCTAGTAAGGTTGTCTAATGCAGTCACCACCACTTCTTGTTAGTTACCCTGAATTAGAAGACTTTATCAAAGCTCTTCCTAATGATTATGCCGCAGATACTAAACAAGTATTACGGCACCTACACAGCTTATCATTACCCTCAGTGACTTCTATTACTAGTTTGGCAGTATTGTTTGGTTTCAGCCCACGCATCTTGGCATCAATGACCAATCAACCTGAGAAATTTTACAGAGTTTTCCGCATTCATAAGGGCAAAGGCAAATATCGGACTATTCAAGCTCCAAAGGTTGCGCTCAAAGTTATACAAAAATGGCTTTCACATCATATTTCTGAAGCTATAACTTATCCTAAGTATGTGCATGGCTTTGTACCAGGACGCTCACACATTACAGCAGCTCAAGCGCATGTTGGAGCGAATTGGGTTTATTCCATTGATATTGAAAACTTCTTTCCAACGACTAGTGAAAGCAAAGTGGAAGCTGCTTTAAGAGGAATTGGTTACAGCGAATCCGGTTCAAAACTTATCTCTAAACTCTGTTGCTATACTAAAAACCTTTCACAAGGATCCCCAGCCAGTCCAGTATTATCCAACCTTGTTTTCAAAGACTTGGACTCGAGGATTGCGGAGCTTTCATCTCAAATAGGGGTAAACTACACTAGATACGCGGATGACTTAGTATTCTCCGGGCAGGGTGAATTTCCTGAGGCTCTACTGCCAGTAAAAGCTTGGATTTCGGAAGCAGGCTGGTCTGTATCTAAAGATAAAGAACACTTTGCTCAGCTTCCCAAGCAGCGCCTTAAAGTGCATGGGCTTCTTGTGCATGAAAGCTCACCAATACTAACCAAAGGTTATCGAAAGAAGATTCGGACATACAAATTCCTTCACGAAAATAACAGAATTAGAGAGGACGATAAGAATAGGATTCTAGGCCACCTATCTTACGCAAAATTAGTTGATAGCTTCTCAAACCAAACTGAGGAATAAATGAATATGATTGAAAAGTTCGCTTCACATTCTTGGTTTGGAAGAAACCCATTAGGAATAATTGCATTATTCATTTCTCTAATTTATGGAATGAGTGCCTTACTTTTAGGGCAAACGGTAGGCTTACTTTCCCTTACAGATCAAAGAATATTAACGCTTTTCATAGTAATATTTCCATTCGTTATATTAGGCGTATTTAGCTGGTTAGTATCTTGTCATCACAAGAAACTGTATGGCCCAGGAGATTATAAAACCGATGATGCTTTTCAAAAAACTTGGAATGAAGTTTTGCCTGAAACTATTGGTAAAAAGCTTGCGGATGAAATCAAAAATGAACAGCCATCAAGCACTTCTAATGCTAAACCAGCTCCAGTTGCTGATCTAAAATCCCAAGTGACAGAAGCATACGTGGCAGAAGGTTTAGTATTTCAAGAATTACAAAGCGAATTTAACGGACCAATCTTAAGAGAGGTTGCATTTGGAAGTGGCGCTGTTGCCGATGGAATTATTGAACCCCTTTTAGGATCTCCTATTGTAGTTGAGATAAAACGCCTTCGCTCAGGGATAGAGCTTGAACGCAGGGTTCAGGACGGATGTTATCAACTTATGAAAAACCATGATTACTTAACGAGAAAACATAACAAAGAATATAGACTCGTTTTAGCAATAGTGGTTGATAACCCTATCTTAAAGGAAAAAGCATTTACCGCCGCCAGTAGATTTACTACAGCCCATAATTTCCCTATCGAATGCAGGGTTATGGTTCTTCCTGATCTTATGAAAAAATATAACTTCTCAGCGGCCTAGAAAATCTACGGCTTCGCTACTATGCAAAGCCGTGTCCTTTATCAAAATAGTATGAATGTAAAGAGCTTGATTTCGGCGGCCCGTAGTTATCAATTATGATTGTTTGCCACTTAGCACGAGCCAAGGATTCGTAGAAAGCTCTACGGTTCTCATCTGATACTTCTCCGTCAGAATCAAGTACATCTTCACCTTTATGAGACGTTAAGGGCGAGTCAATAACAACAAAACCAGGGTGTGGAAGACCCTTATCCATACAGACATTTAGTAAAGCGAGGCTGAACGCTGTATGATACATCGCACGCACTCCTTTTCCACAATCGCGGCGTTTTTTACCTGCGACAGTAAGTTCACCTTGCTCGTCAATAAATACATTGTCATCCATTCGAATTAGACGCCAATCTACCAAAAGCGATTTAATTTCATTAGATAGGACATCTAAGGCCGCACTTCCAGGCATTACAGTCATATGACTTACTTGCGCAGTAGAATCATTTTCATCCTCATCTACCTTAACCATCACAGAGAATTTCTCTTTAATTGCTTGAAGGCTGCCAAGATAGCTTAAGTCACTTTTAACTTCTTGCCTCGCTTTGATCAGATCCTCCAATTCTTTCAACTTTGTGCTACTTAGCAACTTTTCAAGAATACCTTGTTCTGTCTCAATTTTAGATAGTTGAGAGTTGGAGTCGTCTAATTGAGCACGGACATGAGCCACTTCTTTTTTATTATGCGCGATAGTTTCTTCAAGATCTTCTGCTAGCAAGCTAACCTTAGCCATCTCTGCAGAACATGCTTCTATAAGTGACTTTGTATCAACGGTAATATGCTTTGATTGGTGGGTAGGATCAGAACCACAAACTGGACATTTTACATCGCCCATCTTATCTAAAGTGTGAGCCGCATCGATCACACCATCTAATCTCTCTTGATCCGAAAGATAACTTTGATGCAAAACTTCAAATCTTTTTATCTGATCATTAAGAAACATATATTTTTCATTAAGTTCACGCCGGGAAGATATATAATGCGTACGTATCTGCTCTTTATCTTCAAGCCCACCTCGCAAGTCTCCAATTTGCTCCTGTAATTGATCAAACTGATTATTAAGATCTTCTAGTTTTTTTGTAAGGCTTTTTACAGAACCAACATTTCTGTCTTGCTTCATCTCTTTTAGAAGCCCTTGGAGGGTTTCTCTACGTCCGACTACACGTGCCTCTTTCACTTCATTAGTGGGAGTTTTCAAAATTGCTTTTGAATAATCAATCCCCGTCATCAAGTATGTAAATATTGTTTTAAGTCTAGTTTGTTCAGTCACTTCAGCAGCAGAAAGAATTGGCGGTGAATCGCTAATAATTTGCTGTTCATTAATTAAAATGAGTTTCACTAAATTTCTTAAGCTCATTTCTTTAACTGAGCCCTCAGTAAAATTACTATCACTAAGTATTTTTACTTTCGACATACCACTTAAATGAAGAAATTTTTCTGAAATAGAATTCCCATTACCTAAGTGTTTAGTAATTAATTTTTCGAAATTAAGTTTATCAATGTTCGCAAAGTCAATTTCATCAAATTTTTTATCCGCAAAAAGAATTTCACCTCCACGCAAATTACGTATGATTGTAAAAGCCTTTTCATTAACCTCAATTTCAAGGCAACCATAAACATATTGGCTAGCCTCCTTTATTGAGCGCAAAGGATCTCCCGAACCTAATATATAATCTATTAAATCTCTTATAAACGTTTTTCCGGTATTCGAGTGTCCATGCACCACTGTAACAGTATTAACAAATTCAACAGATTTACTCGCACTAGCTCCGTCAGTAATGGCTAGTTTCTTAAGAAGAATTCTATTCATAGTTACGCTTTACCGATTGATTGAAACTCAAGCAAATTATCCCATTTGCCTAGCTTTTTACTAAAAACATCTCTCAATTTTTCCGTTGAGGTATCTGAAAACGTATAATGAACCCATTTGATTCTAATCTTTAACTTATCAATATAGGGCTTATTCAGACTCAAAATATAATCTCCAGCATTATCAGTTAAAATATATTCAATTCCTCTAGGAGAGAGGGAAACTGAAATTAAACCTTTAACCCGCATGTATTCTAAGCCTTGCTCAACCAGCTCCCTTCTAACAAGGTATTCGCCTGAACGATGCGGAAAGCTAGCATGAAGACTCTGAGGACCTTCGAAATCTGCAGTATGAACAGAAATGTAATCATAATAGTGGAGTCTTTCAAAACTCATGCCAGTGGGATAGGCTTCGTAAAGACTAAGAAGCGCGCGTAATCCGCTCTCAATGTACGTATGAAATGGGTAAATTTGAAAATTGGAGCTAATCATAATTTTTGTTACTCCATAAAATCCTACTTAAATTTGCTAATTGGTGGCATATACCTTTTCTATGAATCGGCCTTAAATCCCCAGCAAGGTAATTAGCTTTTCCTAAATCTGCCCCAATTACTTTCTCCAAAGTTTTATTTAACCGCTCTACTCCATGAGAATACACTCCTTTCAGAGTTGAACTCACGCTGTGATATATATCATCTTGAAGCGAAATATATTCTTCGGGAGGATGAATTTCTCGGGATTTAGTTTGGAAATATTCAGCATTGTAAAACTCATCTCGATTCTCTTTAACATCTCTCTGTTCATTAACATCAAGATCATCAATATTATTGATTTTAATTCCTTTTTTATCCTCATACGCATCCAAGATATTTCGTAGATAATTAACTTCATTATCTGCAATCACTAATGGTGCTGACTGAGATGCAAGCTTAGGCATAGGAACATTTCCAAACCGTTGAGCGTGATAAGGTGTTTTTGAATGCTCAGATACAATTTGGATAGTGGTATAAGAGCGAAAAATTGAGAAATCAAAATTTTGAATATATGTAAGTAACGCGGGGGACATTGCTTCGATAAGTTTGTACGAAGCAGTCATTTTATCCCATTCTTTAATAACACGGGCTTTGAATTTATTAGCATCACCTAGAAGTTTAGCGCTTTCAGTAGAAACCCCTAATGGGGCTACAAAGTAATACTGCCGGGCAGGAACAAACTCTCCTTTATATGCAAAAAAGATATGCTTACATGCCTCTTCTGTTAAATCTGCAGGGCCAAGCTTGTTCGAATAGTGTTTACATTGATAGTTATCCCAAGGCTCATCAAATTTTTGAGCAACTGTGTGGCCCACAACATCTCGCCCCTGATCACCAGATCCAGCGAGCTTTTGAACATGCGAGTAGCCATTCGAAGCCGTAAGACTAAACAACCATTCTTCAACAAATTTTTCCCAGTCATCTGGTGAGTACAGAGCGATCAATTGTTGAGGTGGATAATATTGGGGAGACATTTATCATACTAATTAGATGTTTAACATTAGCATAAATAGTATTCTAAAGCTCAACGATGTACAATACCGTCTGGTATCGCTTTAATTAGATATCAAAACTATCATTATGGTAACATCTGGGGGTATCCATAATATATGAATTCTATTTATTAAATATTAATCAAACTATTAGAATTCAATATCGCATCCTTCCCACGATTTACATTTAATCCTCTCACATGGCGATGGACAACAACGCCTAGCACCGCCGTCAATTACATGCTGATTTATACGCCTGATCCCGCTCACTCCTAACAACCAATCAAAATGATAATTCATGAAAAATACCTTTTCTTTCAGAAAAAGAAACATAGAATGATACGTATGAAATTCAATGTTTTCTGGGTATTCCTGACCCCCCTCACCGGCACACTCTATGCCGATGCGACACCCAAAACAGCGTGGGATTTTTCGTTCCATAAACTCCACGGACGAGGAGCCCCACTGGAACTGTCCAAATTCAAAGGTCAGGTGCTTCTGGTGATCAACACCGCTTCAAATTGCGGTTTCACCCCCCAGTTTGCCGACCTTGAAACTCTTTACCAAAAATATAAAGAGCAAGGCTTTACGATTGTCGGCGTACCCAGCAATAACTTCGGCAGCCAGGAACCGGATACCGAAACTGATATCGAGCAGGTCTGCCGCTACAATTACG
Source organism: Pseudomonas fluorescens (assembly GCA_003241595.1). Classification (GTDB taxonomy): domain Bacteria; phylum Pseudomonadota; class Alphaproteobacteria; order UBA2136; family UBA6156; genus UBA6156. The sequence continues at coordinate 4,309 of QFOU01000006.1, read as the reverse complement.
GCGTGACTTTTCCCATGGCTCAGAAAGAAAACGTTATCGGCAAGCAAGCTCACAGCTTTTATAAATGGGTTCCCGCTCAACTGGGGCTAGGAAGCGCCCCTAAGTGGAACTTCCACAAATACCTCATAGGCCGGGATGGAAAGCCGGTGAAATTCTATCTCAGCACAACCTCCCCTCTCTCCTCCAAGCTTACCGAAGCTATTGAAACCGAGTTGGCTAAACCCATTCCCAACCAACATTAGTACAGTACCATGTCCAATCTTCGCACCACTCTCATCACACTGGTCCTCGGCCTTATCGTATTTATGGCAGCAGATGCACTCTGGCTGGGCCTTATTATGAAAGATGTCTACCAAACCAAGCTGGGTCATTTAATGGCACCCACGGTTACATGGTGGGCCGTTGCAATGTTCTACCCTTTTTATACAACAGGCATCTACTGGTTTGTGGTACGTCCCTATCTGCAGAATCAAAGCTATCGCCCTACGGCCCTGAATGGTGCTTTTTTAGGTGGTCTTGCCTATGCCGCTTACGATCTCACCAACCAGGCCACACTCCTCAATTGGCCCATCGCCATCACGGTGTCGGATATCCTATGGGGATCGCTAGTGACTACATTAACCGCGCTTGCCATGAAATTTGCCACTCTCAGACTGGCCCGTCATGGCTAAACAGAATCTTCAAATCGCTCTGGTCGGCGGCACCGGTTTTATTGGCCGAGAGGTAAGCCGCGTTCTCCGTCAACGCGGGCATGCCGTGCGCCTTGTGGCAAGAAGTTCGCCTCCAGTACTACAACCGGGGGAACGTTTCTCTGCAGCCGATACCTCCCGACCCGAGACACTTCTCCCCGCACTCCAAGGCTGCACATGCGTTGTCCATCTGGTCGCAATTCTTGCCGAACGCGGCCAGACATTCGACGCAGTCATCCATCACGGCAGCCGTAACGTCGCTTGCGCAGCCCACGAGGCTCATATCCCCCATATGGTGTACGTCTCTGCTTTGGGTGCCGATACACAGGCCCAAAGCGCCTACGCACGTGCCAAAGGGTATGCCGAAGCTGCGGTTCGCACATTTTTCCCCCAAGCCGCCATTCTTCGCCCTTCCTTGGTGATGGGACAGGGCGGCGGCTTCCGCCAGCAAATCGACCTCCTCACCCGTCATTCCCCATTCATGGTACTACCCGGGTACGGTACAACCAAATTTCAGCCGGTCGATGTAACCACGCTGGCAGAACGGATTGCGGATGCGTGTATTACTCCCACCAGTAAACCGCAAAATGTGGTCGGCCCACGCGTCTTAACATTCCGCGACCTCGCCACAAAAGAACTTCAGCATCTCCACCGTAAACGTCTGTTATTACCTCTGCCGTGGAGCCTCACGCAGATAGTCGCCATCCTTATGTCAACTCTCGACAAAGTGACACAATACCATCTCATTCCTTCCTGGCTTCTGGTCACTCCCGATCAGGTCCGTCTTCTGCGTCAAGACAATATCTCTCAAAGCTGACGTGAGACTTTATCCGGAATTTTCCAGATTTTATCCCTTAGAATCATGAATTGTGTCGGAGTTACTCGAAAATACTCTTTGTAAATGGAGTGTGTGGTGAGTAATCCTCCCGCATAAGTCCCAAAAGCGGGAAGAATCAACAAACCCGGATCAGAAATAAAAACTTTGCCTTTCACCTTGTGACCCTGAATATGGGTGCTGATTTTGGGATGGAAGTGCCCCACCACCAAGGGATCGAAACCTTTTACAGGCTCATGGGAGAGATGAAGATTGCCCACTCTATGCTGGGTGGTTGTCACACCCGGAAGATCAAGATTCAAGTCAGGGTCGTGGTTACCCGCTACCCAAAACCAGCCTGTGACAGACAGGGAAAGACCGTGCAGAAGCTCTCGCTGCGTCTCTGGCAGGCGCGCTAACGCATGGCGATCATGAAACGTATCTCCCAACAACACCACCTGCTGAGGTTTATAATATTCGACCAAACTCTTAAGATTGAGGAGAGTTTCAACAGAATCGTAAAGGGGTACAGGCGCGCCGGTCTGACTGAGAAAACTCCCTTTTTCCAAATGAAGATCAGATACAATAAGAGTCGCATGGTCCGGCATGTAAACTGCCGCAGCAGGGTCAAGCCACAGCCGCTCGCCCCCGAATGAGATTTCACGTGTATTACGGTTGGAGGGCATCACGCACATCCTCCATCAGATGCTCAGCTTCAGCCTGAAACTCATTGTGCTGGAGCAAATATTCAACCCCCTCCCCCATGACCGCTTCGCGACGGACATCGAACAAAATCGGAATGGCCATAGGCGAAGGCCGTTCAACCACATGAAAATCAATATGATCGTGCACGCGAATAAGCAGCTCAGACAGGCGCTCCACATCCAGCAGCTCGCGTTCGGCATCGTCACGCGCCACTTTCAGAAGGATATGGTCGGGCTCATGCCGGCGCAGCACGTCGTACACCAGGTCAGTAGAGAATGTGAGCTGCTTCATCGTTTTACGGCTGCCACCATGGCGCTGCTCGGCAATACCGCTCACCAGGGCAACACGCCGGAAAGAACGCTTAAGCATGGGCGATTCCATCAACCAAGCCTCTAAATCATCAGTAAGTATTTCAGGGCTCAATAACTCACGGCACTGGGCAGATGACATACGCTCCAACCCGACAATAGATATGGCGTAGTCGGTAATACTGAAGCCGAGGGGCTTAAGTCTCAAACGCTCCATGCGACGGGTCATCAGCATGCCCAAGGTCTGGTTGGCACGACGGCCTTCAAACGTATAGATCATGGTCATCCAACGTTTCTGAAACTCAAAATGTTCGACCAAAAGCCCCTCGGTATCCGGCAATCCCGAAAAATCCTTTTGCAGAACCAACCATTCCCGCACACTGGCAGGCAGCTTTTGCCAGTGAGCAGGCGCGCGTAATAACCGGCGTACACCGTCTGCCAGAAATGTGGAAAGCGGCATATTACTGCCAGCATAAGAAGGTATCTTCGGCTGCTTTGCTTGGGAACGGCGCGCCTCTAAAAACATGTCTTTTACCCGCACAAACTCAAGAATCTCACCCGCAAACAGAAAAGTATCGCCAGGTACCAGACCCTGAGCAAAGCTTTCTTCGACCTGCCCCAACACGCCCATGCTACGCCCATTGACCGTGATACGCTTTACCGAAAGACGCGCGGCATCGGTAATAACCCCGATGTTCATACGGTGGCGGGAAGCGACGGCGCGACTGGAGATAACGTAGGCACCATCTTTATCCAGAATCAACCGCGCATAGCGCTCGTAGTTCTTCAATACATAACCGCCATCCACCGCAAAACTGAACAGGAGATCAAACACGCCCGCCTCTAATTGGGCGTAAGGGGTGGCACACTGAATTTGCCGGTAAATGTCGGAAGGTTGGATGGGACCACTGCAGGCGCAGTTAATGATGAATTGTACAACTACATCCAGCCCTCCGGGGAGTAACGGTTCTCCATCAAGCTTGCCGCCACCGATCGCCTCTAACGCGCTCTGGCATTCCAATACTTCAAAATGGTTAGCCGGAACCAGAAACGCTCGACTCGGCTCATCCATATGATGGTTGGAGCGGCCCACACGCTGCATCAGACGGCTCACCCCCTTGGGTGCACCAATATTGATGACAAGGTCCACATCGCCCCAGTCGATACCAAGCTCCAAGGCGGCAGTCGCCACAATCGCGCGCAATTTGCCTTCGGCCATCATGGCTTCGGTTTTACGCCGCTGCTCTTTCGTGAGAGAGCCATGGTAAATGGCGATAGGCAATCCTTCCGTATTAGCATCCCATAGCAGCTGGAAAGTCCGTTCGCATTGAGAACGGGTGTTCACAAACACAATGCTGGTCTTCGCCTGAGCAATCGCCTTGTAAATGTCCGGCATAGCGTAGCGTGCCATAAAACCACCGTAAGGAAGCCTCGCCTCGGTAGGAAGAAGGCTGATCTTCGGGAGAGCGTGTGATTGCACTTCAAGTACCTTTACGGGCTGCCCCACAGGTCCCAGCCAACGGGCCAGAACAGAAGGGTCGGCCACGGTGGCCGATAAACCAAACCGGATATGCTGGGGTGCCAAGGTGGCAAGTCGCGCTAAAGCCAAAGCCAAGAAGTCGCCCCGTTTACTCGGTGCAATACTGTGAATTTCATCAATAACCACAAGCTTCAGTTTGCCAAAAATAGTCGGAGCATCCGGATAGGACAGCATCAGCATCAGAGACTCAGGCGTCGTCAAAAGGATATGGGGCGGGTTCTTACGCTGACGGATACGCTTATGGGAAGGTGTA
>QFOU01000081.1 GCA_003241595.1 Pseudomonas fluorescens | reverse complement strand
ATGCAGGGCGAGTTGCGATTTGAAGCGGGCGTTATCGGATTTGGATTTGCCCCAGAAGACTGCGATGACCGCGAAAATCAGGGGGAGAATGATGGTGATGATGGGGAACTGAGCTTGGATGACTTCGGCCTGCGGAGGAAGCGGCAGGACGAAGGGGAACGGACGGAAGCCCATGATGAGGGTTTCCAGCGCGACATAGGCCCAAGCCATGCCGTAGCCAATAACCGCGCCTGCGACGGCGTAGAGGGAGGTTGTCCAGCGCGAGGCGAATTCGATACGGCGGGCGTAGTTATAGAGGAAGACGGAGTCGAGAAGTTCGCGTTTTTTGGTGCGGGCCGGGATGATTTGGTCGTTCATGGATATAAAGTACGCCGAGCGGCGGGTTTGTTCCAATGTTTTGGATACGATTGTTGGGGTGGGGTAAGAAAAATGGGGCTGATGAGCCCCATTTTTGTGTGCGTTGTGAACTATTAACCGTTCAGGGCGCGGCCTTCACTGGCGAGGACGGATTCGGCGATCATCTCGGACAGGGTGGGGTGCGGGAGGCAGGCGTGGATGAAATCTTCTTCCACGGCTTCCATACTGCGGCCCAAGACGAAGGTGCTGATCATTTCGGTGGCTTCGGTACCGATGATGTGGGCGCCGAGGAGTTCGCCGGTTTTGGCATCGAAGATGGTTTTGACCATGCCGTTGGGTTCGCCCAGTGCCAGCGCCTTACCGTTGGCGGTGTAGGGGTAGCGGCCGATCTTCACTTCGCGGCCTGCGGCTTTGGCGGCTTGCTCGGTGAGGCCGGTGGAGCCCACTTGCGGGGTGCAGTAGGTGCAGCCCGGGATGTTGTCATACCGCATGGGATGCGGGGCTTTTTTGAGCTTACCCGCTTTGTGCGCGATGGTTTCGGCAGCGATCACGCCTTCGTGGCTGGCCACGTGGGCGAGCCAGGGGGCACCGGCGACGTCGCCAATGGCATAGATGTTGGGAACGCTGGTGCGGTAGAAATCGTCTACGTTGATCATGCCCTTTTCGGGGAAGATCTTGAGGTTTTCGAGGCCCAGATTTTCTACGTTGCCGGTGACGCCAATGGCGAGGATGGCACGCTCGAACTTGCGGGTTTCTCCGTTGATAACTGCCGTTACGCCCTTATCGGCTTTGAGGCCTTCGACCTTGGCTTTGAGCTCGAACTTGATGCCGAACTTTTCGAGTTCCTTTTTCAGCATGGTGGAGATCTCTTCGTCTTCCGCCGGGCAGACACGGTCTTGGGCTTCGACGATAGTGACATCCACACCCAGCGCATTGTAGAAGCTGGCGAATTCCACACCGATGGCCCCTGCCCCGATGACCAGCAAGGTTTTGGGCAGTTTGGCGGGTACCATGGCTTCCTTAGCTGTCCAGATGTATTCGCCGTCGGCTTCCAGCACGCCTTTGATCTGTTTGGCGCGGGCACCGGTGGCGATGATGGCGTTGGCGAAGCTTACGGTTTGGGTGCCTTCGGTGCCGACCACTTCCATGGATTTATCGGAGGTGAGCTTGGCGGTGCCTTTGATGACTTCGATCTTGTGCTTCTTCATGAGGAAGCCGATGCCTTTGGAGAGTTGGGCGGCGACATCGCGGCTGCGGGCAATGACCTTTGTGAAGTCGACGCCTTTGGATTCGGCCAAGATGCCGTAGTCGGCGGCGTGTTGGATGGTGCGCTGGACTTCGGCGGCCTTGAGCAGCGCTTTAGTGGGGATGCAGCCCCAGTTGAGGCAGACGCCGCCCAAGGCATCGCGCTCAATAATAGCGGTTTTGAAGCCGAGTTGGGAGGCGCGGATGGCGGCTACGTAACCGCCGGGGCCGGCACCGATGACTACTACGTCGAATTGCTTGTCGGACATGGTGTGTTCTCCTGTTTATTTCGTAAGTTTGAGGAAGAGTTTAAGGCTTTGCGTGAAGCTGGGGCTAAGCAGATAGGGATAACGTTTGAGAATGTATTCGGCTTCGTCGCGATTGAGGTAGTCGAGGGCGTCGGCTTCGTCTTCCCAGTTCTTGACCTCACCATTGTAAACACCGGCGTAGAGCTCGCCATTGGCGGTTTTGGTGCTAAATTTCCCCATGAGCTTAAGTGGCTTTTTGAGGGTGACGCCGAGTTCTTCCTTCAGCTCCCGCTTGGCGGCATCGGCATAAGATTCACCGACATCCAACGCCCCTGCCGCGCTGGCGGTGAAGGTGCGCGGGGATTGGGTTTTGGTGGCTTTGCGCCATTGCACGAGCATGGTGTCGTCGTCGTTGATCAGAATGACGTGGACGATGCGGTAGCGTTTGCCTTGGGCATCGGCTTGCGCGCGTTCCATGGTACCGAGGACGTTGTCGTCTTTGTCGACGATCTCGACCAGTTCGGGTGCCTGAGCTTTGGGGGCTTTGGCAGGCACCTTCTTATTTTTGGTAGTCGGTTTGGTTGTCATTACATAACCAATACGACGGGGGTTTCGAGGTACTTCTTGATGCTGGCGAGGAGTTCGGCACCGAGGGCACCGTCGATGACGCGGTGGTCTACCGACAGGGTCATTTTCATGACTTGGCCGATCTCGAGGCCGTTTTCGGTGACCACGGCTTGCTCTTTGGCAGCACCGCAAGCGAGGATGGCGGCTTGCGGGGGATTGATGATGGCGGAGAAGTCATCGACACCGTACATGCCCAAGTTGGAGAGCGAGAAGGAGCCGCCTTCGTATTGCTCGGGCTTCAGTTTACCGGCGCGGGCGTCGGAGGCCAATTGCTTCACTTCGGAGCTGATGCTGACGAGCGATTTTTGGTCGGCATTGTTAACGACGGGGGTGATGAGGCCGCCATCGATGCTGACGGCAACGGAGACATCGACGTTACCGAATTGGACGACGCTGTCGACATTCCAGGCGGCGTTGGCGGCGGGGTGGTCGCGCAGGCCGAGACCGCAGGCTTTTACGATGAAGTCGTTGACTGAGACTTTCACTTTTTGCGGCTCGAGGAATTTGTTCAGTTGGGCGCGGACGGACATGAGTTCATCCATACGAACCTCTGCCGTGAGGTAGAAGTGCGGCACGGTTTGTTTGCTGGCCAGCAGGCGGGAGGCGATGGCCTTGCGCATGGGGGTGAGCTTGGTGACGGTATCGGCACGACGGGTGATGGGGCGCGAGCCGAAGCCACCGACGGGGGCGGTGGCGATATCGGATGCGACGATACGACCGTGGGGGCCGGTTCCCAGAACAACGCCAAGGTCTACACCCTTTTCGGCGGCCAGACGGCGGGCAAGCGGGGATGCCTTAACGTGACCAGCGCCTTGAGCGACGGCAGAGGCCGGTGCGCCGGAGGTGTTGATCTTGGGTAAGATAGCGGTGCTAACGGAAGCGGTGTGTTGGACGGTTTCCTTCACTTGCGTGCTGGCAGGTTCTACGACCTCGGCAGTGCCATCGGCAGCCGGGGCGGCGGCGGGGGCTGCGGCTTTGGCTTTGCTTTTGGGTTGATAGTCGGCGGCAACGGTTTCATCTTTGCCGCGCAGAATAGCGATAGGCATGCCTACGGGAAGGTCGGTGCCGATTTCGCCGACGATCTTGTGGAGAATACCGTCGTCGGAGGCTTCGACTTCCATAGTGGCCTTGTCGGTTTCGACTTCGGCGATCACATCACCTGCGGAGATTTTGTCGCCTTCCTTTTTGGTCCAGCGCGCGAGGCGGCCTTCGGTCATGGTGGGGCTAAGTTGCGGCATGAGGATGTCGATGGGCATGGTGGTTCTCCTTAAAAATCTAATTCTTATTTAATCTGAAATTGTTTGGTTTGCAGCCAGTTTGCGTACATTTCGAACGCTGTTGATGAGTAGCCCATGGTTGTACGGCTTACGAGTGCACGAGCTTCTTCCAGGCTGGCCCACATGAAATCGGAGTGTTCGTCATCGGCGAGAACTTCTCCATCTTCAAGCACAGCCACGAATACGTGGGACGGGCTTTGAACTTCGTCTCCATTCGGATAGGTGAAACGTACGACGCTTGGGTCGGTCAGCACACCGAACATGGTCAGTTCTTTGATCTCGAGGCCAATTTCTTCCCTTACCTCGCGGCGGGCACAGGATTCGGCACTGTCACCAAGCTCGTAGTAGCCGCCGACAATATTCCAAAGGCCGTTATCAAGGCGTTTACCTAACCAAACCTGACCAGTGGAGTTAAAAGGAATAACCGTGAC
>QFOU01000080.1 GCA_003241595.1 Pseudomonas fluorescens | reverse complement strand
GGGACGTTCTCGAAGACGTGATCCGCGAACACCCCGTGCTGCTCAACCGTGCACCGACCCTTCACCGCCTCGGTATCCAGGCGTTCGAACCTAAACTGGTCGAAGGTAAAGCCATCAAGCTGCACCCGCTCGTAACCAGCGCGTTCAACGCCGACTTCGATGGTGACCAGATGGCCGTTCACGTGCCGCTGTCTCTCGAAGCTCAGATCGAAGCCCGCGTGCTGATGATGTCCACCAACAACATCCTCAAGCCCGCCGATGGTAAGCCGGTTGTCGTACCGTCTCAGGATATGATTCTGGGTCTGTACTGGCTCTCGCTGCTGCGCTTCAACGAACCCGGCGACGGCTCGCTGTTTGCCGATCTCGGTGAGATCGAACACGCATTGCTGCAAAAGTCGGTCACGCTGCACACTCGCATCAAGTACCGCTTCAAGGGCAAAACTTACGACACCTCCGTGGGTCGTGCGTACCTCGCCTCCATCCTGCCGTCTTCCGACAAACTCGGCTTCAACACCGTCAACAAGGTGATGACCAAGAAGGAAGTTGGTAAGCTCATTCACGAGGTTTACCTTGCCTGCGGCCAGAAGGACACCTGTATCTTCGCCGACCGCCTGATGCAAACCGGCTTCCGCTTTGCGGCAGGCGTGGGTATCAGCTTCGGTAAGAACGACATGGTGATCCCTGAGGAAAAGGCCAAGCTGGTTCAGCACGCCGAAGCCGAAGTCCGTAAGTTCGAGCACCAATACCAGGAAGGTCTCATCACCTCTGGCGAAAAGTATAACAAGGTGGTCGATATCTGGCAGCGCACGTCCGACACCATTGCATCCGCAATGATGAAGACCATTGGCGACCAACCGGTGGAAGTCTCCACCATGGGTACCGATGGTAAGCCGGTCGTCGAAACCAAGATGCAACCGTCGGTTAACTCCATCTTCATGATGAGCACCTCCGGTGCGCGTGGTAGCCCGGCCCAGATGCGTCAGCTCGCCGGTATGCGTGGTCTTATGGCCAAGCCGAACGGGGAAATTATCGAAACCCCGATTAAGGCGAACTTCCGCGAAGGCCTGAACGTGATGGAATACTTCAACAGTACCCACGGTGCCCGTAAGGGTCTGTCGGATACCGCGCTGAAGACCGCAAACGCAGGTTACCTCACCCGTCGTCTGGTCGATGCCGCACAAGACTGCGTCATCACCAACCTCGACTGCGGAACCGAGAAGCACATCTGGGCCTCCGACATTGTCGATTCCGGCAATGTCACCGAGAGCATGGGCGAGCGTATCCTGGGCCGTACGGCAGCCGCCGACGTCACCCATCCGCTCACCGGCGCGGTCATCTGCACCCGTAACACCATTATCGATGAAGCCCTCCAGGTGGAAATCGAGAGGGCGGGTATCGAGCGTGTGGCCATCCGCAGCCCGCTGACCTGCGAAAATACCGATGGTATCTGCGCCCACTGCTACGGACGCGACCTCGCTCGCGGCACCATGGTTACCATTGGTGAAGCAGTTGGTGTTATCGCCGCTCAGTCGATTGGTGAACCGGGTACCCAGCTCACCATGCGTACCTTCCACATTGGTGGTGCGGCAACCGCTGGTACTGCCACCTCCAAGGCCGAAGCCTCGAAGGAAGGTACCGTCAAGCTGTCCAACGTGGTTACCATCACCAACGGTGCTGGCGAAGCCATAGTGATGTCGCGTAACGCTGAAGCTACTGTGGTAGACGATGCCGGCCGCGCTCGCGAAACCTTCAAGCTGCCTTACGGTGCTAAACTCAGTGTCGAAGACAACGCCAAGGTTAAGGCAGCTCAGCTCATCGCATCTTGGGACGCCTATACCATTCCGATCATCGTCGAAACCGGCGGTTCGGTGCACTTCCTCGATCTTCAGGAAGGTCTCACCGTCACCGAACAAACCGACGAAACTTCGGGTATCACCAGCCGTGTGGTTCTCAACTGGAAGGAATCCGTCCGCGCCGTCGACATGAAGCCAAGCGTGGTCCTCATGGACAGCAAGGGCTCCATCGTGACCCTGCCGAACGGTTCGCAAGCGGTCTACGCTCTGCCGGTGGGTGCCATCCTGACCGTCGACGACGGTGCCACCATCCAAGCCGGTGACATCATCGCTCGTATGCCGAAGGAAGCTATGAAGTCGAAGGACATTACCGGGGGTCTCCCGCGCGTGGCCGAACTGTTCGAAGCTCGCAAGCCGAAGGACAGCGCCACTCTTAACGAGCAGGCCGGTCTGGTCAGCTTCGGGAAGGACCTCAAGGGCAAGCGTCGTATTCTGGTTACCTCGAAGTCCGAGGGTGGCGAAGAAGACGTCCGCGAATACCTCGTACCGAAGGGCATCCACCTGAACGTCCGTGAAGGCGACTACATCGAAGCCGGTGAAATGCTGGTAGAAGGTGCGATCGACCCACGCGACATCCTCAAGGCACAAGGCATCGAGGCTCTGGCCGACTACATGATCACCCAGATCCAGGAAGTCTACCGCCTCCAAGGTGTGGGCATTAACGATAAGCACATCGAAGTGATTATCCGCCAAATGCTCCAGAAGGTGATGATCACCCGTCCGGGCGAAACCACCTTCGTCCTGGGCGAAATGGCCGACCTGTACGAAGTCCGCGAAGAGAACGCCAAGCTCGTTAACATGGGCAAGGTACCTGCCGAGTACGAACTGTACCTGCAAGGTATCACCAAGGCGTCGCTCACCACGCGCAGCTTCATCAGCGCCGCGTCGTTCCAAGAAACGACCCGCGTGCTTACCGAAGCCGCTACCATGGGCAAAACCGACAGCCTCGGCGGTCTCAAAGAGAACGTCATCGTCGGTCGCCTCATCCCGGCAGGTACCGGGGGCGTTCTGCGCCAGATGCGCCGTGGCAACCTTGCCAAGGACATCACCCCCGAGATCCAATAATATTGGACGACGGAAAGAGAAGGGGAGCCACACGGCTCCCTTTTTCGTATCGGCGTCATCTCATCATTTCCATTTGCAGCCCATGCCAAGTCATCGTACAACTAGGCATCCAATCGGATATCCGCAGCATCCCATGTTTTCTCCTTCAAAGGGTCTAGTCATGAGTACGGAAACGTCTGCTATTTCTCAGCCAAGCCTCGAAACTCTCGAAAACAATGTGTGTAATGCCGCGCAGCGCAATGGTATAGAGCCTATGCATCCTTACACACGGCCCCATGTTGTAAATCTGGTCGAGCTTCTCACCTTTCAAAAGGAGATGACCGCAAAAGAAATTGCTTCGGTGTTATCGGCATTGGGGCTAAGTGTCACCCGCAATGCGGTGGTCGGCTATTGGAAGCGCTGGTATACCAGTAAAAATCGCCCCATCCCGCAAACCAGCCGCAGCACTCTCAATCCGAACCGCATCTCAACGGCGAAAAGGGTCCGCAAAACGGTGCAGACAGTCTCTCACGTCAAACCTGCCGCGAAAGTGCTTCACACGCCCTCCCAAAAGGTCGCCGTGATGCCAACCCCGGCAAAAGTCACGCCAACAGAAACATCCGTCGCAACCCCTGCATCCTGTCAGCCCTCGGCCCGCCGCCGGCTGGAAGATATGCTGATCGACCGCGAGTATCGTCTCCTGAGTTCCTACCCGGAATCGGCTGGCTAAGCCGGAGAATGAATGAAATAACCACTCCGAAACTGAGGGCCGCGAGGCCCTTTTTTCGTGCCGTGTGTCAGTCACTCATCTCAAGCGCAACACTATAAATATACAGATTCGCTCTGCCATCGGTATATCTGAACCGTTTTCACGGCCCGCTAGGGCTGTATCGCGTTTGAGGTATGCCGATGACAGGGTTGTGGCTAACAAGGAGTTAAAGCCATGTTCACGACCATCCGTAATTACATCGTTAACGCGCTTAACAGCAAGAACGCTATCAATCAGGAAACCCAAGTTCCCGAACTTGAGATCGTGCCGGTCACAGAATTGATCGACACCTCTCATAAAAAGCAGCCCGCGCCTTTCATGCCATTGGTATGTGACAGTCAGTACGGCAACTTCAACCTGAAGCGTAAGTAATCGAAACAACCTCCCCGGTCCAAACGGGGAGGTTTCTTATATCTAAACAGGTTCTTACTGTGAGTATCTAAAGGTAAGATATGAACGCACCACGCGTCCCCATACTCTAAAATATCCTCACCGCGTCTCAAAGACCGGCCATCTGGAAGTATCTGTTCAAGAAGTGCGACCTAAA
>QFOU01000079.1 GCA_003241595.1 Pseudomonas fluorescens | reverse complement strand
AAGGCATGCAGTTCGACCGCGGCTACCTCAGCCCCTACTTCATCACCAACCCAGATAAAATGCTGGTGGAAATGAAGAACGCCTACATCCTCATCGCCGACCGCAAGATCAGCAACCTCGAGCAACTCCTGCCCGTGCTGGAACCCATCGCCCAAAGCAGTGGCGAACTGCTGATCGTGGCCGAAGATGTGGAAGGCCAGGCCCTCGCCACTCTGGTGGTCAACAAGCTGCGCGGCGGCCTCAAGGTCTGCGCCGTCAAGGCTCCGGGCTTCGGCGACCGCCGCAAGGCCATGCTGGAAGACATCGCCACCCTCACCGGCGGCGTGGTGATCAGCGAAGACACCGGCATGACGCTTGAAACCGTCAGCATCAACATGCTCGGCCGCGCCGGTAACGTCACCATCAGTAAAGACGCCACCACCATCGTGGAAGGCCAGGGCGACAAGTCCGCTGTCGAATCCCGCTGCGCCCAGATCCGCCAGCAGATCGAAGCCACCACATCGGACTACGACCGTGAGAAGCTGCAAGAGCGCCTTGCCAAGCTCGCCGGCGGTGTCGCCGTGATCAAGGTCGGCGGTGCCACCGAGATCGAAGTGAAAGAGAAGAAGGACCGTATCGACGACGCCCTCGCCGCCACCCGCGCGGCTGTAGAGGAAGGCGTGGTGGCCGGTGGCGGTACAGCCCTCATCCGCTGCATTAAAGCACTGGAGAGTCTCTCGTTCGCCAACCAGGATCAAAAGGTCGGTATCGATATCATCCGCCGCACGCTGGAATCCCCGCTGCGCACCATCGCCGGTAACGCAGGCGAAGATGGCGCGGTCATCGCCGGTAAAGTGAAGGAAGCCTCCAACACCTCCTCCGGTTACAACGCTGCCACCGGTACCTACGAAGACGACATGTTCAAGGCCGGTATCATCGACCCCGCCAAGGTGGTTCGCACCGCCCTGCAAAACGCTGCCAGCGTTGCGGGCCTGATGATCACTACCGAGGTCATGATCACCGACGCACCGGAAGCCAAGTCCGCCACCCCCGCCATGGGCGGCGACATGGGCGGTATGGGCGGCATGGGCTTCTAACCAACCACCCAAACCAAAAAGGGGCCGCAAGGCCCCTTTCCTTTTGCATTCAAGTCCTTTATACCACCCCCATATCAACTGGGGATCATCACATGACTTCCACACCGCATATACCGGCCAAGATCTTCCACTACGAAGACAAGCCGCTCAAATTCCGTAAAGTCTTCGAAGACGCTCTCGAAACCATGTGGACCAACTGGCCCAAAGAACCGGGCAAGATCCTCACCGAGGCTCAACCCATCTTCAACCTCGTCACCTGCGATTGCGTGGTCGATCACCTCAATCGCAACCCCTCATTCCAAATGAGCCTCAAACAACGCACGAGCAAAGAACTCGGCCCGCTCATGAAGGTCAAACTCAAATGGGACGAACTGAAGCCGGAACAACTCCGCCATCAGGAATCGAATTTGCCAGCAGACCTCCCCGAAGGCATCCGGCTCTTCACGCCCCGCCCGCATATCTACAGCGAGGCGATCTACTTCACCGAAGCCGAAGCCCGCGCCATTGGCCTCCCCGGATTCCACACGCCCTTCCGCGTCTGAATCCCTTCCGACACAAAAGAAGCCCCGCCATCTCAGCGGGGCTCTTTGCGTAGGTTACCTAAAAACGGTAGCTCACGTTGATCGCACCATACACGTCGTTAGCCCCTTGGGTCTTAAACGTCTTGGTCTCTTGGTTCACGGTCAGGCTGGTCTTAAAATCACCGGTCACAATCGCCAAACCGGTGGTCAGGTTACCCACCAGAATTTCCTTGTCCACATGGGGGCTGTTCTGCCAGGTGTTCCCATCAAGGAAGATGTTGCGCGCGACTAAACGGCCATCCACACCAGCAAACAAGTACCAATCGAACCAGTTCGGGGTCTTGGCAAAGTAGGCCGTACCACCTTGGCCCGGCACGGTCATACCCGGCACATCCATGTTGCGCGCACTGGCCGGACCAAACCGTACAACACCACCCACATTGGCATAATCATAAGCATTACCCACCGCAAAACCGTAGTGCGGGGTGGCATCCACAAACCAGTCCTGACCGAATGTAGTGCCCTCATAAGCAGCCACACCGGGATGACGACGCAGGAAGCTCAGGTTCACAATTGGCTCGTCATTCAACTGGTAGTAATCCCAACCCAACGGCTTATAATAGTCAAAAGCTTCATGGTAGGTCTTCTGCACGTACTCCCCCTGCGCGGAAGGCCCCACCATACCCAGCGTCAACTCATAGGTATCAGTGTGCTCGGGCTTGAAGTTGGTAAAACCAACCTTACCGTACAAGAAACCACTGAACGGTTGGTCACCCGGCTGGGCGAACGGACGCTCGGCGTGGTCGGGAGTAAAAATCTGCTGGCCAATGCTGTAGCTGGTGGCAACAGGCCCTTCAATATCAAGGAAGGGTAGCTTCTCACCCACCCAGTTCACCCAGCCCTCAGGCTTGTCGTGAATTTTAGTGTAGTTGATCTGCGCACCGTTGGTATAGTGACGGTCACTATTCCCAAAGAACTTGTCGTTCTCACTGGTCAGGGTAACAAACTGGTCGGCATCCTTGGTGACAGTGCCCAAGATCGGATTCTTACTCTCCACCACCACATCGCTGGCCATGGCATTGCCGGCCATAACAGCCATCCCGAGGGCCAGCACACGCGTATTCAACACGTTTTTCATCATGATATTCTCTTTTACAATCTTTTTTCCAGAACTTACCCAACTCTGTACGCCATAACCCAGCCCGCCGCAACGGGTTCCATCGTCTATTTTACAAGGTTTTCGAAATAACAGATGCTCCCCTGTACCATCTGCACAACATTTAAGCAGACGCAGCATCGGCTAACCCGCCTTTACAGCGTTGACCATTCCCTCGACGATGGCTTTGGCATCTCCCAAAACTAACGAACAGTTCTCCATACCGAACAGCGGGTTATCCACACCCGCATACCCGGGGCGATGACTCCGCTTCACTACGTACACCAAACTGGCTTTCCAGGCTTCCAACACCGGCATGCCATAGATCGGGCTTCCGGGAGAGGTCTGCGCCGCAGGGTTCACCACGTCATTGGCACCCAATACCAACACCACATCAGTTTCTTTAAAGCGTGGGTTGATCTCCTCCAGCTCATGCACGGCGTCATACGGAATATCCGCCTCCGCCAGCAATACATTCATGTGGCCCGGCATACGTCCGGCTACAGGGTGAATCGCAAACTCCACTTCGATGCCCCGTTCTTCCAGCAGATTATACAGCTCTTTCACCGCATGCTGGGCCTGCGCCACCGCCATGCCATAACCGGGCACGATGATCACGCGCTGCGCGTTCCCCATCATATACGCGGCGTCATCTACACCAGCTTCCTTCACGGTCATAGCGGGGCCATCCGTGGCTGCAACCGCCTGCTCAGCCCCAAAGCCACCCAACACCACGCTAATAAAGCTCCGGTTCATGGCCTTGCACATGATGTAACTCAAAATCGCACCACTCGCGCCCACCAACGCACCGGTCATAATCAACACCGGCTGCTCCAGCATGAATCCGGTCGCCGCAGCGGCCCATCCACTGTAGCTGTTCAACATGCTCACAATCACAGGCATGTCGGCACCACCTACGGCAGCCACCAGTGTCACCCCTAAAATACCCGAGATCAGAACGATCAACACCAGCGGCACCGGGCCGAGAGACATCACAAACCACGCCGTCACGGCCACCAACGCAATTCCCAGCGCAAGACTCAGAACATGGCGCCCGGCCCAGCCCCATGGCTTACCACCCACAATACCCTGCAACTTCAACGCCGCCACTACACTCCCGGTGAACGTGATCATCCCGATCGCCGCACCAATCCCCATTTCCAACGCCATACCACCCTGCAACGCATTGAAGGCCATCTGACGCACATACATGCCAATCGCCACCAACGCTGCCGCTAAACCAATGAAGCTATGGAAACCCGCTACCAGTTGCGGCAACGCAGTCAAAGGCGTCTTCCGCGCCAACGGGATCCCAATCGCAGCACCAACCGCCAAACCGAGAATGATCCAGAAGTACGCCCCCACCTGCGGCAACATCAGCGCAGTGGCAATCGCACCGCCCATCCCGATCATAGCCAATACATTCCCACGACGCGCGGTTTTGGGGTGAGAAAGTCCTTTAAGCCCCAAAATGAAAAGCACCGCCGAAACCAAGCCCAGCAGAACCATCACGTCCGAATTGATCATGAACACCATCACTTATTCCCCCGCCTTGGCTTCTTGCAGGCCGCTTTTTTCTTTGGGCTTAAACATCGCCAGCATGCGGCTGGTAATGGCAAATCCACCAAAGATATTAATCGCGCACAACACCACCGCTAAAAAGCCCACCAAACGCCCACTCCACTGCAACGCCGTAACACTGTCGGGATACGGACACGGCAAGGCATTGC